>NZ_JARAYQ010000097.1:0-28251 GCF_033794505.1 Streptomyces sp. MB09-01
ATCTCCACCGTGCCCACCGGGGAGAGGAACCCGAGCCGCACCGCGGCGGCGAACTGGGAGCACGGGCGTGCGGCCGAGCCGGTGATGGAGTGGCACCCCGGGGGTGGGATCCGTTGCACGGATCTGGTCCTGGGCCGCCTGGCGGGCAGTGGCAGCTATGGCCGCGAGGGTCGGTGACTCCCGAACTCATGGATATTGATCATGTGGCGGGCTGCTGCCGTCGGGTCCGTTGCCCGGGGGCGGCGGTCCGAGCGCCGGCGCCGGGGGTTCGCCGGGCACCCCGTCCCGGCCGGGGAGGAGGCCGGGACGAGGGGGTGTCCGGGTGCCGTACGGATCCGGGCGGCAGCCCGTCGTGCGGGCGGGCCTGCCGCATGACGCCGGGGGGAAGGGCGGCATGCGGCGGGGCCCGCTCCGGAAGCACCCCACCCCCAGGCGGCAGCTTCCGGTATCCACGCGTCTAACCCGGCCGCCCGCTCCCAAACGCCGTCCCCTCCACGAGTTCTGAGATGACGTCAAGGGCGTCAAGGGCTGCTGTGCTGTCGCGACACGTGAACGCAGCTACGGGGGTGAGCTCCGGATGCCGTGCTGGCGGGCCCGTCGCGCTGTGGATGCATCGCGGACCAGACGGAGATCGTGATCCACCCCGTGGCGCCGCAGGGCTGGCGCAAGGTCACTGTGCACGCGCTCGTCGTGGACGCGGACCTGGGCCGGGCGTTCACGCCCGCAGACGTGTCGGAGTTCCTGCGCCGGGCCGGCCTGGAGGATGTGGATCTGTCCGAGGACGGGCCGATCCGGTGGGAGGGGGCGGCCCCGAGGTATGGACCGGCGATATCTGAGGGCCGCCGGTCACCCCGGCGGCAGGGTTCTCCCGGGGAGCAGTGCTGACGCGCGCCCCTCTTCGTACGGGGCCGGTACGGGCCCGTCGCGTGGATGTCCACGAGGGCAGGCGGCGTAACGACGTCATTCGGGAGGAGCAGGGCGTGGTCTGCTGCCCGTGGCCGGGGGACGGCAACTGCCGTCCCCCGGCCCGGCCTGACGGCCGGACAGCTCTTCTTACAGCGCCGGGTGGGCGGTGTTGCCGTTCCGATTGCGGACCTTGGCCCGGATCTTCTTGGCTGTGTACCCGACCCCGGTGACGAGGGCTGCGGCCAGAGCGTTGCCGAGGAGGTCGTGGCCGAGGAGGGCGTAGAGCGTGGACAGCGTCATGGTGTTCTCCCCTGGTAGCAGGGGCGATTGGGGTGAGGAGAGATTCACCGACACAGTGCTGTCCAAGGGCGGGGGGCATTGTTGGGACTGGTGGGAGGGGGTACAGGGTTGGTCATCGGGTGGTCAGCGCTGGACGGCACGACGGGGGAGGGGTGCGGTGTCTCCGTAGCGTGAGATCGACGAGGAGGCAGCCGGCGGCCGGCTGGCGCTGTTCCTGGTGGGGCTGACCCGGGGAGCTTCGGTCCGTGAGCTGGCGGACCGCTTCGGCCGCAGCAGCTCGACGTGGGGCAACTACCTCAACGGGGCCCAGCTCATCCCGGAACAGCTCGTCGGGAACCTGGTGGAGTCCTTCACCCCGCCCGGCGCCGTACGCAACACCAAGGCGACCCGCGCGTGGGAGCTGTGGGCTGCAGCCGACGCGGAGCGCCGCGCCTCACGCACCCCGTCCGGCGGGGAACTGGTGCGACAGCACCAGCGGCGCGACGACGCACTGCAGGAGGTCATCAAGTACCAGGCACTCGCGGCGAACGCGGAGAAGCACCTTGCGGAGCTGCGCCCGATGCTCGCCTACACGCAGAGCCGGCTGGAGAACGCGGAGCTCCACCTGAAACTGGTGGGGGAGCGGGAGCGGGCACGCGTGCAGCGGCAGCTCGGCCAGGCGAAGGAACGGCTGAGCCAGGTGCAGGTCCAGCAGGAGCGGGCTCGCGGCCGCAGGATGACGGCGGAGGAGCAGCAGGAGTTGGATGACGGAGGCGCTGACCGCCCAGGAGGAGATCCGCCGGCTGGAGCGTGAGGCGCAGGACTTGGTGGTCCCGCAGACAACCCTCGAACCCGCCCGCCGCAACGAGGCGGACGCGGTGGACGACTCCGACTTCGAGACCCGCCTGGAACACATCACCGCCGAAGGCCTCGAAGACGAGGCCTTGATCGACGAAGACCTCCAGCCGGCGGCGCCCTCCGACCCCGACGGCGACGACGGTATCCGTGTCCTCCTCGCTGTTCAGGACGCTGTCCGATCCGTGTCCAATCCCGTGTTGGACAAGCCGTCTGCCAGCGCAGATGTCCAGCGGCAAGCCGCACTGGAATCTATGGCACGCGCGCTTCACATGGCGGGCCCCGCGCGTCTCGCGCGTCTCGTCCCAGAACTGGAAGGCGCTGTTCAATCGGCCCCCGCAGAGCCGCGCCAGAGCCCCGGCAAGAACATCCTGGTGTATCTCGGGATCATCCGGGGCCCCGAAGAGCCTCCGGAAGTCTTCGAGACCTGGATGCGGATCCTGATGCAGGCCCCCCCTCCTGATCATCACAGTGTTCCTGTACGCAGCCGCTCAGGATGCTGCCGGACGACTGCCCGACGCGAAGCGCTGGGGCAGCCTCCTCGTGGGGGCCGTTATATGCCTGCCGCCGCTGTACGGGGCGCTGAGACTTGCCCGGATGAAGGTGCCGGCCCGCATCCTCGCCGTCCTGCTCCACGCGGCCTGGTCGGTTCTGCTGCTCCTCGACCGTCTGCCTTGGCCGGCACCCGACTTCGGCACGCAGTAGGGGCGCCGCGCACGAGCCGTACTCGAGAAACCTCCCCCGGCCACGGCAGACCCGCCGGCCGGGCAAGGGGGCAAGAGCGGACAGGAGGCTGGAGGGACCAGCGGGAGTGGCTGCCCAGCTGGCCGGCGCCTCGGCCTTTCGGCGCGCGCCGAGCTGTTTTTCTATCGGACGCCAGCCGGGAGATGAGAGGAAAGAACGACGACCGACGGGAGCGGACAGACCGCGCTGCGCCCGGCGGTCTACCGCTTCCATCCTGTCCGCCCCGAGGAGAACTCCTCCGTCCTGGGACAGGACTACCCGCTGGACCGGCCTGAGTGTGCGTGGGTGGTTACGTGTGGTCGTGCCCGGGGTGGTCCTCGGGTCGGACCTTCTTCCCGTCCGGCCCGGGCAGCAGGTCCAGCATGGCGAGGAGTGAGGCCAGGTCGTGACGGCTGTCGGTATGGGACGCGACCGTCTCGTGGGCCCGCTCGCGACGGCGGACGGCGTTCGCAGAGGTGTCCCGGCACCGTGGCCCGCCCGTGACACCCGATCTGGACCTGCTGTCCCCGTCGGAGCACGACCGGTGTTCGGCGGCGGTCAGGCAGACGGCGGCGATGCCTGCGCCATGGCGGCGCCGGGCGCTGCGGGCGACGGCCAGGGTTTGTGTCAGGAGACGCGGGGCGAGCGCGGCCGGCCGGAGCAGCGAACCGACGGATATCCGCCGGGCGGTGCGACGGGCGTCTGCCATGTCGTGCTCCTCGTCGTTGGGTCAGGGCCCTGGACCGGCGGCGTTCAGGGCCCTGATGTCGTGCGATCCGTACGGCTGCCGGCCGGGGACCGAGGTGCGGCAGCAGGTTGGCCCGCCCTCAGCGGGAGCCGGTGAGGGAGGCCGCGACCGCTTTGGCGCGGTGGGCCGTAGTCGCCGCAGCCGCTTCGACGGGGCGGCGGACGGCCTTCACCGGGTGCCGGTGGTCGAGTGCGTGCCGGGATCGATAGGCGAGCGAGGGCTTGCCGTGGGTGTCCGCGGCGGCGATGAGGAGCCCTCCCAGTGCGGAGAGGTCGGTCAGGAAGTGAGCGCGCTGCCGCGCGCGCTCGTCCGGGTCCTCCACGGTCCAAAAGGCGTGTGTGGTCAGGGAGGTCGGCACCAGCGCGGCAGCGAGCGTGAGCGCGGCCAGGCGCGGGGCACGCCCCGTCGCGAACAGCAGGCCTGCTGCGGCCTGGATCGTGCTGGCGACGCGTACCAGCTGCTGCGGATCCCCGGCGAGGGCCGGGACGCGCTTCCCGACCGCCCGGATAACGGGGTGGGGGACTTCCGCGACGGCCTCGGGGCGGCGCAGGGTGTGTAGTGCACCGGTGACGAACGGGGCGGCGAGCAGCGGGCGGGCGAGCTTTCGTAGGGCAGCCATGTCCCGCTCTGCCCAAACCAGGCCTGCCCATTCGGTCCGAGACAGTCCCGTCTGCCACCGGCCCGGAAGCACATTCGGTGAGGGACCGGGGGCGGCAGACCGGCACGTGCCGCTGGGCCCGGACCAGTCCCGGGGGCCATGCCGGAGTTCCTGGCGCTCAGGGGTGGCGTGAGCCAGCGGCGGAGCGGCACACGGCCCGCCCGCTCCGCCCCCCGTACCCGCGGGCCGTTCGGCTCAGCCGCACTGGCACCGACCGTCTCGTGGGGTGACGGTGGCGGGAGCGCCGGCGCCCTGGCGGCGCTCCCGCCCGCGAGGAGCCACCCCCATGTCCGAACGTAACACCGTCCTGCGCAGCCTCCACGACGTCGGCTTGGCCGCCTGGTTCGGCGGGTCCCTGATGGGCGCGGTCGGCCTCAACGGCGCCGCGAAGGCCCAAGGCAAGAGCTGGGAAGAAGGCGCCAGGATCGCGAGTTCGGGGTGGGCCATGTGGGCGCCCGTGGGAGCCGCCGCGATCGGCGTGCACCTCGTCGGCTCCAGCGGTCTGCTCGCCGTCAACGCGCCGCGCGTCCTCACCCAGCAGGGCGTTGCCGCCTCCACCCTGGCCAAGACCGTCCTGACCGGCGCCGCGCTGGCCGCCACCGTCTATACCCGCGTCCTCGGCAAGAAGATCGAGCTCGCCTCCTCCGGCTACCCCCAGGACGCAGAGAAGGCCGACCGTCTCCCCGTCGACACCGGGCAGGCCGAACGCCATCTGTCCTACGCCCAGTGGTCCGTACCGGCCCTGACTTGCGGGCTGATCATCCTCAACGCCCTCCACGGCGAGCAGCAGCGCCCGGCCCAGCAGCTTTACGGAATGTGGCGGCGTGCCCGCACCCTGGCCCCGTACGTGGTGCGCAGCCACCACTGGCACCGCACCCACTGAAACGCTCGGCGGCCGCGGCAGCGTTCGGTTGAGGAGCCGTGAGCGGGCCCCGTTCGTCGATTCGAGCGGCCGTCCGAGATGGCGCCGGCCGGGAAGGGGAGACGGTGCTGATTCAGGCAGTTGGAGCGGTGCTGCCGGCGGCGTTGGCGGTCGCGCTGAGCCCTCGAGTTCGCCGAACGGGGTCGGTTTCACGCTGTCCGGCGTGGCGAATTTCCCGCGTCCGGGCCTTCACCGTTGTGCTCCCTCCGCTGCTTTACCTCAGGCGGGGACGGGTGAGCATTTCGCCGCACCATGACTGGCGCGGGGCGCTCAGCCCGCCGGCGTAGCACCGGCTGATTCGGGCAGGCGCCGGTGGGGCAAGGCAGGCGCCCTGGGGTGGTGCTCGTTCGGCCCACGTGCCTTCCGACTGGCAGGCCCGGCCCCATGCCCCTCGGGCTCGGCCCGGTGCCCGTGTGAAGGAAGTGCGGCTGATGGCTTACGGCATCGTGTGGGACGAAGCCGCCGTGTGCGGGGCGGCGCGACACATTGCAGATGATCCGGAGGGGCTGCGGCTGCTGCTGTACGCGATCACCACCGCTCCGGTGGCGGTCGTCATCAAACACGTTTGCCGCCTCGGGTGAACCTGAGGGGTGCTGCGATGAGACGCATTGCGACGATCGGCGTCTACGGCTTCACGGTCGGAGCCTTCCTCGAGGAGCTAGCCGGCGGGGGCGTGGGGCTGCTGCTCGACCTTCGCCAGCGCCGCGGCGTTCGGGGCTCCGACTATTCCTGGGCGAACTCGGCGCGGCTCCAGCGCGCGCTCGCCGCGGCGGACATCGGCTACCGGCACGTGAAGGAGCTGGCGCCGACGACGGAACTGCGGCAGCTCCAGTACCGCGAGGACGACCGCCAGGGCGTGGGTAAGCGCAACCGCATCGTGCTGGCGCCCCAGTACGTCGAGCGCTACACCCGTGAGATCCTCGACCCGTTCGACCTCGGCGCGCTCGTGGCCGAGCTTCCGAGCAGCTCGGTGACCGCCCTGTTCTGTGTCGAGAGCGATCCGGAGGCATGCCACCGCTCGCTCGTGGCCGAGCGCCTGCGCACCGAGCACGGCCTGCCAGTCACGACCATCCGTCCGGGCTGATCCGTGCCATCACCGGCGCTCGTGGGCGGACAGCCGGCGCTGATCATGGTCATTGCTTGGCGCTGGGCACGGCGAGCGGCTCACCTGGACCCGACCCCGGCAGACCGCTGCCGTAGGCGCGCGGTGGTCCTGGTGCCGCACGCTCCGCCGGACGGGGGTGTCGTCTCACGGGTGGGAGTGGGGGTGGGACTGACTTACGTGACCGCTGACACTTGCTCGCAGCAGGTCCGCCTCAGCGGCAACGCCGTGTCGGCCAGGCCGGCGTCCGGTCGCCGGGAGTGGGAACGGAAAGGGCGGACCGAGACGTACGTCGATTCCGTTATCCCGGGTATGCGCGGTATGGGGAGCGCCACCCGCGTGTCAGGTGGAGCCCCGGGCAGGGCGCGCTCCGCCCGTGCCGTGGCCTGCTCCTCTCTCCGACGGAACGGAAAGTGGCTTCTGATCATGAATTCCTCCCAGACGGCGCGGCCCCCTACCGTACGGGCGGATACGGGGAGCGACTTCGCCCGGCTCTCCCGGAAGATCCATGAGGCCGGACTCATGGCCAGGCGCCCCGGATACTACGCACTGCGCATTGCGGCCGTGACGGCCCTGTACGCCGCCGGGTGGACGGCGTTCGTTTTGATCGGCGACAGCTGGTGGACGCTGCTGGTGGCCGGTTTTCTGGCCTTCGTGTTCGGGCAGGTGGCGCTGCTCGCGCACGACGTCGCCCACCGGCAGGTCTTCCGGCTGCGCAAGGGCAGCGAGGTTTCCGGGCGCGTCGCCGGCAACCTCGGTATCGGCATGGGGTACGCCTGGTGGCAGGACAAGCACACCCGCCACCACGCCAACCCCAACCACGAGGACCTCGATCCCGACCTCGACCCGGACATCCTCGTATGGACGCAGGACCAGGCCCGCGCGGCCAGGGGACTGCCGCGGCTGCTCGGCCGCTCGCAGGCGTTCCTCTTCTTCCCGCTGCTCACGCTGGAGGGGTTCAACCTGCACGTGTCCGGGGTGCGGTCGCTGTTCGACCGCTCGCTCAAGCACCGCATGTGGGAAGGGGCCCTGCTCACTGCACACTTCGCCGCCTACCTCGGCACGCTGTTCCTGGTGCTGCCGCCCGGCAAGGCGGTCGTCTTCCTCCTTGTCCACCAGTGCCTCTTCGGCGTCTACCTCGGCTCGATCTTCGCCCCGAACCACAAGGGCATGCCGATCCTGCGAGGCGCCGACCGTTCCGACTTCCTGAGGCGCCAGGTCCTGACCTCCCGCAACGTGCGCGGAGGCCGGTTGACCGACATCGTCCTCGGTGGTCTCAACTACCAGATCGAGCACCACCTCTTCCCGAGCATGCCCAGCCCGCACCTGCGCAGGGCCCGGACCATCGTCCGCGGGTATTGCCAGGAGCTCGGGGTCAGCTACGCGGAGACCAGCCTGATCAACTCCTACCGGCAGACCCTCGCCAGCCTCCACGCGGCTGGAGCCCCCTTGAGAAGGCCGCGGACCACCTGACGCCACCACCCAGCGGCACGCGGGAGGCCAGCCGGTACGCGGGACACCGGCCCGGAGTCAGGGGTGCGGCCGCCGACGCGCGGTCGGACCGGGCGCAGCGGACACAGGTGGGTCATGGCCGTACCGGGATAATCAGGCCAGGCTCGGTCGAGCGTGTCCCAGGACAGGACCGCCGAGCTGGACGCACTGGCCCTGCCCGACCTGCGTCGACCTACCGTCGCCGGTTAGCGGGTCCAGCGGGGGAGGAGGGCGCGTACGGTTTTGCCGCCTTAGTGCCTGGGGGTGACGACGGTGGCGCGGGCTAGGTCGTTGACCATGTGCCAGCCGAATCCGCCGTTGCCGCCGTCGAGGTCGGGGGTGCGCATGCGCGGCGGGTGGGGCTGCGATCGTCGACGGCGACCTCGATGGGGTGGGGGTGGGCGGCCAGGCGGAGCATGTAGGTGCCGCCGCCGTGGCGCAAAGCGTTGGTCACGAGTTCGGAGACGACCAGGACGACGGTGTGGGCGTGCTCCGGGTCGATGGCCGGCTGCCCGAGGGTTTCGAGGAAGGCCCGGGCGGCCTGGCGCGCCTCGGCGACGGCAGACAAAGAAGGAAGAGGGGCTGTGCGCTCGGCGCTCATCGTGGTCATCTGGCCCTCCGGGTCCCGTGAGGTGAAGTCCGGCTCTGCCTGCCCGGTCGATGTGCCCCCGCCCGCAGCCGTTCAACTTGACAGCATCCGATTACCTCAGGAGCGGACACCTGAAAATCTATGTCGGCCATAGTAGACATTGGGTGGTGGTGTGGTTATGGTTTCTCTCGTAGCCCGGAGAGACCGCAGGGCCTGGCAGAGACGAACTGTCGGGCAGTAGTACCCGCAGTGCGCAGTACCCGTAGTTGCAGTGCGTAGGACGGTGCGGTGGTGGAGTTTCGAAGCCAGGGTTGTTGCAGGACGGCGACGGGGCTGACGACCGGACCGGGTGGCCCGCAGTGATCAGGGGCCGCCGTGATCAGTACCGCAGTTAACGCAGTGGCAGTACCCGTAAGTGCAGTGCGCAGTATCCAGCAGTGAAGTCAGTGAGCGGTACCTCGGTGAAGGCGTCGGCTGCGGGCGCGCGCACCGGGAGGTTCGGCAGTGGGGTTCTAAGCCAGAGCGGATGCAGGATGGGCGACGGGGCTGGCTGCCGAAGCGTGGCGCTTGGGTGAGGTCACGAGCAGTACAAGCGGTTCGTTGGACAGCAGTACCCGGCAGTACGCAGTACCAGTAGTACGAGTTCCCGTTTGGTAGCACCGAGGGAAGACGGAGGAATTGGGCACCATCAGGATCGCCCGGGCGGAAGTTGAGCCCGGGTACCGCAGGACATCGATAGTGAGGTGGTCTCCGGTCACGCATCCGCGATCCCCGCACCCCCGACGGCGTATCGGTCGGGTCTGCGGACACAGAAGGCCGGCGCAGTACTGAGGGCCGGCAGATGGTGTAGCAGTTCCTTCGGGGCCCTGGTGTCGTACGCACCAGGGCCCCTCCCCGCGTTCTGACCCCTTTCCCCCACCTGTTTCGCAGTGAGGTGCGATGACAGCAGACGATTCGTTGGGCCCTCTCGACGACGACGGCTACCCCGCCTACACCATGGGCCGGGCGGCAGCCGTGCTCGGCACCACCCAGGGCTTCCTCCGCGCCCTCGGAGAGGCCCGCCTGATCACACCGCTGCGCTCGGCCGGCGGCCACCGCCGCTACTCCCGCTACCAGCTGCGCATCGCAGCCCGCGCCCGGGAACTCGTCGACCAGGGCGCCCCCATCGAGGCCGCCTGCCGCATCGTCATCCTCGAGGACCAGCTCGAGGAAGCCCAGCGCATCAACGCCGAATACCGCCGCAACGCCGAACCGGCGGCGAACCCGACGGCCGCCGCCTGAGGAAGTACGCGCCCGCGGGTCGGGTGCGCACTCTGGACTGTGGCCGTCCCCGGGAACCATGCCCTCGTCGGGGTGGCGAAGAGAACCGGGAGCTGCGCTGCCGCCAGGACAAGATGATCTCTGATGTGCAGGAAGGCCGGGAGGAAACACGGGAGGCGGTACAGCAGCCGCGCGGGCTCGCCGACTTCCTTCGTGGCTTCGCGATAGCCCTGGCTGCCGCCCGCGGCAGCCAGAACACCGCAGACCGGCGCAGTCGAGGCCGCCCAGAACGGCGACGAGGACATCACCGAACCGTCCACCCGGCAGACCGTGGGCGAACGTGAGCACCAGAAGAAGAACACCGAGCACAGCGAGGGCCAGGGTCCGCCGAAGGCGATCGGGAGCGAGGGGCGGAGGGCGGTCTGAAGCACGCCATCGAGGCCGCCTACCGCGGTGCGGCAGCCGGGGCCGCCGCTGCGCCCACCACCTCCGGGCAGACGCCCGGATCACGGCCCGGGGCCCGAAGGTCGCACACGGCGTCCTGCTGCTGAAGGCCGCCGGCGTCGCCTCTGCCCAACTCGTCCTGCACCGCGACAGCTGGGAGTTCCTCTGAAGGCGGGCAGGTTGTAACCATCACACCCCGCTTCGGCAGGCCGACGTGAGCTGCAAGTACCCGAGTCGCATGACTACCCGACAAATAATCAGTAAGGGGTGATTTCCTGCAAGGTCCCTATGTGACTCGGACATGATGCGCTGTCATATTCGTGCCAGATTGCCCCGCTCATCTCGTTGTACCCATCAGGGGAAGGCAGGAAAATGGGCAGGTTCAGGAACGGGACCACGACGTTGGCCATCGCGCTGGCCGCCTTGGGATCGCTCGCGGCCGCGGGAGGCACAGCTCACGCGGAAGCGGGCCAGGACACCATCAGCATGCTGAAGCAGGAGAAGACCCAGTGGTGTTGGGTCGCCTCCGGGCTGACCATCGCCAAGTTCCAGGGCTTCGGCTCCACACAGACGGACTTCTGCAACCGGGCCCAGCCCTACTACGGTTGCAACAATCAGCCCGCCACACTCGACGACATGGCCAAGGGCTGGAGCAGCCTCGGCATGACCCATACCGGCTCCGGCCTGAGCAGCGCGGCCACGTTCAACCAGGTGTACACCGACGTCAAGGCGGCGCGGCCGATCGGTGCCCGCATCGGGTGGACGTCCGGGGGCGGCCACATGAACGTGGTCTACGGCTTCGACACGTCGAACAACACGATCGCCGTGGCCGACCCGTGGCCGGACACCACCACGTACACGTGGTGGAACTACAACGACTACGTGAGCAACAGCTCGTCCAAGTGGACCCACTCCCGCATCGGTATCTCCCGCTAAGGCAGGCGACATGCGCGACACCAGCGGCACCGAAATGTCCAGCAAGCGGGCGGCCTCTCGCTCCTCCCGTCTGTCCCTCGTCATCGCAGTGAGTGCATCCGCGCTGCTGTCCGTCGTCGGTCCGACGCACGCGGCCCCCGCCAAGGACCCTCTCCCGGCCGACATCCCCGACTACCAGGCCGCCCTCAACGCGGTGAAGTCAACCGACGTCCGCAACGCCGTCTGCCGCTTCCTGCGCACCGCGGTGCCCACCGACGGCGCCGGCGGGCCGGTGCAGACGATCCCCGAAACGGCCGAGCCCTGCCAGGGCCTCCCGGTCTTCACGATCAAAGACCCGGTGGCGCTGAACGAGATCACCCCCGGGTTCGTCGCGGGCACCGCAAAGCCACTGCCCACCGAGGCGATCAAGCTGACACAGCTGGTCTCCTCGCTGAGCACCACCGTCAACGGCCGCAACGCCACCGTCATGCTCGCCCCCACCCAGGGCGGCGGCTGGCACCTGGCAGCCGTGCGCGACGGCGACAGCGACGCCACATACGCCGGCAAAGCCACCCTGGGCACCCTGGTCTTCACCGAGCCGCAGCTCCGCGGCTGGTACCAGCTCAAGCTCACCACCGTCGAGCCACTCAACGAGCAGGCCCGGCAAGGACTGGGCGGCCAGGCCTCGGTGTCACTCGGCGACTACCAGAAACTGGTCAAGGCCCGCTACGCCGACAAGCTGCCCGGCTCGGAGTACGACACCAAGGGCTACTCCAGCGGCTACAGCCTCCAGCGCACGGCGGACGACGCCCCGTCCTCCACCCTGCTGCTTGCCGGCGGTTCCGGCATGGCACTCGCTCTCGCGGGCGGAGCCGCCGTGCTCCGCCGGCGAGGGCGTGCAAGCACCCGCTGAGCCCGGCCCCGTCCGCCCCTCGCTCCGTCCCGGCAGCCGGCCGGGACGGAGCGAATCCCGGTCCGGCCATCGCAGAGGGGCTACAGGTTGCCCCCACGAGAGGACACCACCGTCCTGTGCCTGCTCTGGCGAGGCCCGCAATCCGCCGGCCCGCACGCGCACACCCGAGCCGAAGCCTGACCTCACCGCTCTCACGGCCGTTCGGAGCAGCCGGTATGGCGGCGCCCGCGGGTGCGGGCGACGGTGGCTGCAGCACCGGCACGATGCCGGCACGCGCAGCGTCCCGTCGAGGAGTGTCATGTCCGAACGCAACACCGTCTGGCGCAGCATGCACGATGTGGGCCTGGCCGCATGGTTCGGCGGATCTCTGATGGGCGCGGTCGGCCTCAACGGCGCGGCCAAGGGCCACAGCGACAGCTGGCGCGACAACGCCCGGATCGCCAGCACCGGCTGGGCGAGGTGGACCCCGGTCAGCGCGGTCGCGATCGGCGCGCACCTGGTCGGCGGCAGCGGGCTGCTCGCGGCGAACGCGTCCCGGGTCGCGACCCAGCAGGGCGTGGCCGCGTCCACTGTGGCCAAAACGGCCCTGACCGGCGTCGCCCTGGCCGCCACGGCCTACGCCCGCATGCTGGGCAAGAAGATCGAACTCGCCTCCTCACAAGACCCCCAGGACGCCGAGGAAGCAGCCGCTTCCTTCGACACCGGCCAGGCGGAACGCCACCTGTCCTACGCGCAGTGGGTGGTACCGGCGGTCACCGGCGGCCTGCTCATTCTCAACGCCCTGCACGGGGAGCAGCAGCGTCCCGACCAGCAGGCGCAAGGCATGTGGCAGCGCGCCCACTGCCTGTCCCCGCACATGCGCTCCGGCGACTACTGGCACCACCTGCGGGACTGAGCCAGCCCCCCGACGCTACGAGTGAGCGCCGCCGTGTCCGCCCAGGGAGGTGGGCTGGGTGCGCGGTGCTTTGCGCGGTCGCATCCTGAAGATGTGGACAGCGTGCCCGTCGTCGTGCACCGGTGCCATCCCAGTGGCGGCCGGCAGGTCACCATGCACCGTGAGGGACGCGAGGAGATCTTGGGGCTGGCCCACTCGGACCGGGACCTGATCATGTTCCTGGAAGCCGTCGGAGTCATCGAACCGGAGAACGTGCTGAACGATCCGCAGCTGGTGGAATGGCGGGGCGACCCCGCCCACCAGTGGACTGCCGCCTGACGCGGTCGGCCGGACGGTACCGCTGCGCCCGGAGCAGGCCCGGCAGCGTGGGCAAGCACCTGCATGCGGCCGGTCCCGGGCACCCCGGCTTCGGAAGTTGGTCCGGCCGGATCGGGATGCATCGAAGGGCGGCCGGACCGTTGTCCGGGCGGTTGCTTTCAGCGGGGGACCGACCGGAGGTGGGAGCCCCCGAACCTGCCGATCGCTCGTCTGCCCAGGTCAGACGCCGTGGGTAAGCCCCTCCCGGAAGATGGCGCCTCTTCCCACCCGACAGCGAGGGAAGAGGCGCTCTACGCCGCGGCGGCCGCGGCTTCCACGACAGCGCGCTGCACGGCCCCCGCGCGATCCTCTTCACCTCCGCAGGCCACGGCGGCCGACTGCCCCTGCAAACCCGGCGCGGCTCCCTCGTCCAGGACAGGTTCCCCGTCCTGGTCGCCGTTGCCGAGTAACTGCCCGAGGACCTGGTCCTCGACGGCGAGCTCGTCGTCCGGGACACCGCCGCCGGCCGGCTTCCTCCGAAGCGTCCAACGCCGGGCCACCGCCAGCGGCAGGGGCACCGATGGAGGCCGGCTGTCGGTGGCCCGGTACCAAGACGGTCCCGTGCTTGGCCTGCAGCCTCCCGAACATCTTGCGAAGCTTGGGCTCGCCGTTGGAGGCCGGGTGACCCCACTGCGGGACCTCCAAGAAGCTCATGGGGGCCGTCCGGCGGGGCGTCAACTTCCATCCGTCAGACTGCGGTCGAAGACGCCGATGAGCCGCGCTCCCGCGCGGTCGGTCCCGCGGCGCCCCCGCTTGGCACCCGCCGAGGCCCTCTCCAGCCGCAGCCGCGCCGTACGTCCGCGCAGTGTCAGCGTCATCAACTGGTTGCCGAACCACGGTCCGCCGGTGCGCTCCCACCGGATCACCGGTCTCGCGATCCGTCCGTGGCGGGCGAGGAGATGTCCGATCCCCTTGGCGAACCGGCTCCAGCCGAAACGGAATCCGGCCCGTATGGCTGCGGGCACAGAGTTGTGCAGCGGTGAGCAGGTGAACTGGAAGACGCGGGAGCGCGGCTGCTGTCCGGTGGTCCAGACGGGCTCCGCCACATACGCGTGGTGTACGTCCCCGGAGAGCACGCACACCGTCGCCGGGGCGGCGTCGGCCCTCCCCACCTCGGCGACCGTCTCCGTCAGCTTTTCGAACGACGAGGTGAACGCCGCCCAGTGCTCCAGGTCCGCGCGCCGGCGCAGCCACTCACCGAAGCGCGCCCAGCGCGGCCCGCGCTCGCCCCGGCAGAGCGCCGCGTGCCAGCCCTCCGCGAAGTGGACCATCGGGGGCAGCAGCCACGGGAGCGAGGTCCCGACCAGCAGGTGGTCGACGCCGCCGGGGTCGTCGAACGCCTGCGTCCGCAGCCAGGCGGCCTCCTCGGCGTCCAGCATCGCCCGGTGCTGCTCCTCCAGCACCCGCGCGGCCCGGGTGTCGACCATCAGCAGCCGGGTGCGGCCGAAGTCCCTGCGGTAGCTCCAGCGCACCGCCGCCGGGTCGGCGTCGGCGCGTTCGGCGAACGCGCGCAGCACCTCCGTGCCGTCGTCGGCCGCCAGTACCGCCGCGTACAGCTCGTCCTCGGCGAGCTCGGCGGGGGAGAGGTTCCCGAGGTGCTGGTAGACCCAGTAGGACATCAGGCCGCTGGTGATCCGCTCGTGCCACCAGGGCGTTGCCCGCATGTCGGCTACCCAGGCGGCGCTGGTGTTCCAGTCGTCGATGACGTCGTGGTCGTCGAAGATCATGCAGCTGGGTACGGTCGAGAGCAGCCAGCGCAGTTCGGGATCGCCCCAGGACTCGTCGTAGAGGTGGGTGTACTCCTCGTAGTCGGCGACCTGATCCGGCGGGGCGGCGGAGCCGGTGCCGGCGGCCCGCCGATGCCGGGCGATCCAGGCGCGGGTGTCGGCGGACGTCTCGTCCGCGTACACCTGGTCGCCGAGGAGGAGGAGAACGTCCGGACGCTCGGCCTCCGGGTCGGCGGCGAGCCGGGCGGAGAGGGTGTCGAGGACATCGGGGCCCACCGGATCGGGCTCGCCCACCGCAGGCGCCGCCCACCGGCACGAGCCGAAGGCGACCACCGCACCCGTCGCCGGGACCGGCGGCGTGTGGATGGTGCTGGGCGGCTGGGGCGAGTCCGCGAGGGGCCACACCCGCTCGCCGTCGAGCAGCACCTCGTACGTCGTGGCGGACCCGGGGGCGAGTCCGGTCACGACCACCAGTGCGTAGTGGTGGCCGACGACGCAGAACGTGGGAGCCGAACCACCGCCGCCGCCCGGGCACCGGACCTCCGCCGTGCACGCCCGGTCGGTCTCGACCCACACCGTCGCGCTCGTGCCCGACTCCCAGTCCACGTGTCGCAGGAGCGGGCCCAGCCTCAGACCGGCCATCGCGAGTCCCCTTCCGGTGCTCCGCACGGTACGGAACGGCCGCTCCGTACAGTACTGAACGGCGGCGGAAACGGCGCCGTTGTGCTGCCCGGCCGCCCCGCGTCGGACTTGGCGGACACGGGAGCAGCGGGTCGGCAGCGACGGCCCGCGCCTGGACCCGTACCGCCGCCCGCCGTCTGGTCCGCGCCGCCGCGGCAGGTTCTCGGTGAAGCTGTGGTCGGCGCTGTCCCATTCACTGCACCGAAATCTTCCCGGCGGGCGTAACGGCGGTGGCGTGGTGTTGCCGATGTCCAGGCCGGGGAAGGCGCCGATGTCGCTGACGTCGATCACGTGCGTCCTCCGGTCGTTCTCCTGCCCGGCCGTCCCACGGCACCGCTCGCCACACCCTGCTCGAATCGGTCCGCCCGGCCGGGGACACCTGGTCTTTCCCGAAGCGGCTCGTCGCCTCGGCCCACGCCTACACGGCCGACGCCGCCGCCGGGGCGAAGGACGAGGCCGTTGTCCTCTGGACCGGTCCCGGCGGCCCGGCAAGCTCCTCTCCGCGTCGACCCTTTCGCTGCTGCCCGCGCCCGAAGTGCTCTCCGCGATCACCCCGGCCGTCGCCAAGCCTGCCGGTCCCGCCCCGGTTCAGGAGTCGAGCCCGTTGCCCCCGGGAGAGCCGAAGCGGGAGAAGCGAAAGGGGCTGCACTGGTCGGGTGCGCTGCCTGGTGCCATGGTGGGAGGAGGCGCTGTGACCGGTCGCCGCCGCGTCCAGCCCGCGGGAGGCACCCTGGTGCGGTGTGTGCCGAGCCAGGGTGCGCATCTCGCAGGCCGTGGCGAGAACGCCTTCCAGCGCGCACTGACTATCGCGCCGTGTCGACCTCGGTAGCGCACAGGGAGGTGCCAGGTATGGCGATCGACAACGGCGGCGCCCAGGCCAAGACCCGGGGGCAGCGTGTGGCTGACAGTCGCGCCATGGAGGTTGCCTCCAGGGTCGGGCTCTGTGCCCGGGGAGTGATCTACGTTCTGGTCGGGCTCCTCGCCGCGCGGATCGGTTTCGGTGGGGGCAGTGACAAGGAGGCCGACCGGTCCGGGGCGGTGCGGACCATCGGTGAGCAGTCGTACGGCCAGGTGCTGCTGTGGGCGCTGGTGGTGGGGCTGGCGGCGATGGCGCTGTGGCGCCTTTCCGAGGCCGCATTCGGGCAGGCGACGGAAGGCGGTGACAAGTGGACCCGGCGCCTGGGCTCCCTGGGGCTGGCCGTCTTCTACCTGGTGATCTGTATCGGCGTGGTGCAGACCGCGCTGGTCGGCGGGTCCGGCGGGGCCCGCGGCGGTGACGAGTCGTCGAAGGACTACACCGCGAGAGTGCTGGAACTGCCCTATGGTCGTGTCCTCGTCGGCGTGTTCGGGGCCGTGCTGGCCATCGTGGGCGTGGTGATCGTGGTGCGCAGCCTGATGCGGAAGTTCGAGAAGAACCTCCGCACGGAGCGGATGAGCCAGACGACGCGGCGTATCGTCGCGGCTCTGGGCATCATCGGCGGCGTGGCGTGCGGGGTGGTCGCGGTGGCGACCGGCCTGTTCAGCCTCCTGGCCGCGGTGCGCTTCGACGCCAGCGAGGCAAAGGGCCTGGACGAGACGCTGCGCTCGTTCGCTGACACGCCGGCCGGGCCCGTGCTGCTGATCGCCGCCGCGGTGGGCCTTCTGCTGTTCGGCCTCTACTCCTTCTGCGAAGCCCGCTGGCGTAAAGCCCCTGACCACGAGGCCTCGGCAGAGCAGCCGGTCAGCCGCGATGCCGGCTGACCGCCCTGCTCGCGCCGCCCCGCCCGTACCCTGCCGACCGCCCAGTGCACCACGGGCCCCGGGGGGATCAGCCATGACATCCCCGGGGCCCGGCTCTATGGAGGCTGCCGGCGCAGTACTGAGGGCCGGTAGATGGTGTAGCAGTTCCTTCGGGGCCCTGGTGTCGTACGCACCAGGGCCCCTCCCCGCGTTCTGACCCCTTCTCTCCACCTGTTTCGCAGTGAGGTGCGATGACAGCAGACGACCCGATCAGCCGTCTCGACGACGACGGCTACCCCGCCTACACCATGGGCCGGGCGGCAGACATGCTCGGCACCACCCAGGGCTTCCTCCGCGCCCTCGGAGAGGCCCGCCTGATCACCCCGCTCCGCTCCGAGGGCGGCCACCGCCGCTACTCCCGCTACCAGCTGCGCATCGCAGCCCGCGCCCGGGAACTCGTCGACCAGGGCGCCCCCATCGAGGCCGCCTGCCGCATCATCATCCTCGAGGACCAGCTCGAGGAAGCCCAGCGCATCAACGCCGAATACCGCCGCAACGCCGAACCGGCGGCACGGTGACGCCACCCACCCCCGCGGTGACGAAGGGCGCCTACGGTGAGCTGCGGGGCGGCGGATAGCGTGGGGGGCATGGCGACGACGGGGAAGCGGCGGGTCCTGTACCGGCAGGGCACCGGGTTCTGGCGGATGACGGCCAAGTGGGTTCTGGTCTTCGGGGCCCTGTACCTGCTGGACGGCGGGCTGTTCCGGTCGTGGGGCGACGCGCTGATCTGGCCGATGATCGGGATCCTGCTGTGGGTGCCGTTCGGGATCGGCGTCGTCTGGTACCCGAAGAAGGACCAGCGCGTCGAACTGACGGCGCGTGAACTGCGGGTGCGGCGCAAGCGGCTGCCGATGGAGAAGGTGAACCTACTCCACGTGGCGCGGCTGTGGCTGGAGGGGCGGTCAACCGCCGACGACCTGCTGGTGGGGGAATGGAGACCGTTCGACCGGGTGGTGTGGGTGCCGCTGCGGGACGGCCGGGCGTTCGGCGTGGAGTTCCGCGACCCGGCCGCGTTCGCCAAGGTTTTCGGTGCCTTCGCGGTCGCGGCGTGCGGCGGGCCCGACATCGTTCGCGCGAGGGCCGCAGCGGAGACCTACCCGGACCCGCTCCCCATGCGGCCCCGCCGCTCCGCCGACGACGCAGGCTCCTGGCTGGACCTCTGGGACATCTTCAACTGACAGCCGGAACCGGCAAGGGGCAGCGCTCCGTCAGGGACGTGGGGAACCGCACAGGGCTGGCGTTCTCGACCAGCTCCCCCAGGAGGCGGAACCCTTCGCCCCCTAGAAAAGGGTGCGCCCGGGTGATGCAACCGGGTGGCCGCCGACCTGGACGGCTCGACGTCCACCGTGTCCCCGCTCGTGCGCGTGGCCTCAGCCCGGGCTGAGGCCACGCAAACCCCTCCGGCCTCGGTTCCGCCCACGCTCGCCGGCGGACGCCGCTGCAGCATCGGCTCCGCGAAGCCGCTGTCCAGGCCATACATCCGGCAGTGGCGATCTGCGCGACATACGTGCCACGATGCTGCGGCTGCACACCGCGGCCCTGGGAGAGGTCAACCCGCGCTTCGCCGACCGCCTGGCACCGGCAAGAGTTCCGACCGCGAGTTGCGGACAGGAGCTGACCGAGCGGGCTCTGGCGTGAGCGGGAGACTGGCGGAAGACGGCGCCGCGTGCGGACAGGAGTGCGCCTGCTCGCTTCAGACGGACGCTGATACTCCCGTGTGCTGGCGTGGACCGCGGTAGCGCCGGGCTCCCTCCGAACGGCGGATGTTGTCGGCCCGTAGTCCCGTACTGTCCAGGGTGACGTTGAAGAAGACTTCCTCGCCCTGGCGCAGACGGGGATCCTCTCCATGAATTGCCGAGGCTTCTGCCTGAACGTCAGGTCCGGCGTCCTCCTGGCTGATGAGACCGATACCCCGGTCAGGGTCGAACCACTTCACGACACCGCAGGGCGACAAGCTTCCCACTCCCCTCTAAGGGTCGGATCCGGAAGCCGACACTGTCCGCCCGCTCGCTACCGATGGGGAGGGCGTGAGCAGGGGCGTGAAGCAGCAGGCTCCAGCGCGACCGCAGCCGGCAGGCTCTTATGGAGAGACAACGCGCCGTCGCGGCACGCTTTCCTACCGACAGCACATGGTGTTTGTAAGAGATCGCTGCTGGGCCTTGCGAGTTCAGAGGTCACGTGTGCGGTCTCGGTTCGGTCGGCTGCTGCGTGGTTGAGTTCCGCGATCAGTGGTTCGGGGTTGATGCCGACAGCTTCGGCGCGGAGACGAAGGCCTGCTGGGCGCGGAGATTCCGTCGTGGCTGTAGTCGCCGGATTCGAGTCTCCATAAGGCCTCGACTGCGATTCCTGCGGCTGCGCTGAAGTGGTCGATGGACTGGCGTGCGTAGAGTCGGGCTTCAGTCGGCTTCCGACCGGCCGACATCTCCAGCGCAGCCGGGAACCGTAGCGTTCGGGGCAGCGGTGTCGAGCGGGCGCAAGAATCGTTTGAGGGATCGTGACCGCTGATCCGCGAAAGTTCTTGTCTCATGTCCCGGGGCAGGGCAGGCTCATGCCCGGTTCCCTCATTCCCCCGCAGATCCAGCCCCACGCTGCCGGATCCGGTCGGCATGCCCGCCGCGGCGACACCCAGGACGTCGCTAAGCAACCGGAGCCCCTGTATGCGCGGCTCGCGGCGGAGTGGACTGCCCGCGGCGCCACGGTGCCCGGTATGCCCGATCCCCTCTGGCAACGTCTGATCTCCGCGGAGCACTTCGAGCGGGAAACCGAATCCACCCTGCGCCGGCTCCACCTCGCTGCGGACCCGGCCCCACTCTTGTGCCTGCCGGACCCGGACGCCGACGAAGCACCTGAACCACCCACCCGGCTCCAGTGAGCCGGCAACCCACCCGCTGGTGTTCCAGCGCACAGCGCGCCCTCGAGTCCGTTGAGCCGAGTGGGCGGTGCCTCGGTGCGGGCGCGCCGCGACGTCCGCGACGCGATCCTGGCCGCCCCGAACCGGTCGCGGAGATCAACGCCGCCACTGTCATCGACCGCAGCGGCGTCTTCGGCCACCCGATCCGTTCAGACAGCTGCGCCTGGATACCGCCGGCCAGGACGTTTTGTCATGAGATCGACCTCCCATCCTCACCGTTGATGCTGCAAGGCGTCGGCACCTGCGGCGATGATTTCGGCGAGCCGGTTGGCGAAGTCCGCGTTGCATCCTCCCAGCCGGACGAAGCCGTGGCTGGCCACTGGCCCGTCGTTGCTCAGGGAGGGAAGGGTCAGGTCTGCGAGCGCGAGCGCCGCCTGAAGGTTGGTGACAGCGTCTTCGCCAGCCTGGTATGCGGTGTCCTGGAGCCGCTTGTACTGGATTCGCTCTGCGTGGGTCAATTCGTACATGTTGCTGACCTCTCTTTAATGGTGTGGGGTGAGGCGCCGGAGCGCGTTGTGTATTCGTTTCAGCAGGGGGCGACCCTTTGCCCGGCGCACTGGCTCCTTGCGCACGCATCCCGTGGCGCTGCAGCACTGAACACCTGGGCAGCCCCCGCCGCAGATGCCGACGGAGTTGGCCCCCGGTGCCGGGCATGACCGTTCCCTACGGCACGTCGCTCAGGTGTGCTGCAGTGACCGAACGCCCTGGTGTACGGGATCTGCTCCCAGCTGCATCGCGTTGCGCAGCCCAGACTCGGCTCGCGTTCGGGCAAGGGTGGGTAGACCGTCGGACTGAGTCTGTGCACGGCCCGTGACTATCGGTTTCGATCTTCGTTTCAAAGGTGCAGGCGAGCACCCCTTTGACGTGTGGGAAGGACCGGGTTGGCCAGGGAGTTAGCGGCTGCTACCGCCTTTGCTCTTCGCGGTCGCTGCCCGTCGGATGCCCGACCCTCTTGCGCCGTCGTCCGACAGTGCCGTTTACGGTGGGACGCTCGCGCAGGATTCGCACTCCCGTGCGTGGACGGCGGACCGATCTCGCCGGCGGCAAGACTGTCGGCCAGCCCGACTCCACTGTCGGTACGAACTCGCGCCCAGTCCTCCTGTCGGAGCTCACTGGCTCTTTCCGAGCAGACACTTGAAGGGACCGGAGGTAGCCCCCGCGCCGTCGGTGCGACCTCGATTGTCGTTCCGACGCCCCGGCTCTCCACCGGCAACTGGAATCCATGGCCCGGGCCAAGGGGCATTGGGCTGACCTGCGCAAGTGGCACTGCCGCACACGTACGACCGTCATGCGCCGTACCCGACTCTGTGACTGGGGGACGGAGAGCGGACTGCCCTGTTGTCTGCCGCAGGGTAGCCGGGAGGGACACTGGCCGGGCTGCGTCTGGCTGCGGCCGTCTGCCTGAGCGGAATGGACACAGAGGGCGTCGGGTTTCGGTGTCGCGGAGCGGCTTGGCGAGGCGGTCGCGTGAGTGTGATCTGGCGGACCAGCTGTTGGAAGCAGGCCAGCGCCGCGACGGCAGGAAGAGCAGACGCCGCCCCGGCGGCGATCGTTTTGGGCGCCTGGGCTACGCACAGAAGCGTGGCCAGGGTGGAGAACAACAAAACGATGGACCAGGAATGAAGCGCGCGGCGCTGGTGCAGGGCCGATCTGAGGATCGACAGGGAGGCGACCATCCAGGGGCCGTAGATCAGCAGGGGCCACCAGCTGACCACTGCGCGGGCAGTGTGGGGTCCGGCGCTTTGGCGCAGGGCGTCGCAGATGGCCAGCCCACTGAGGATGCTCACCACGGCGGCGATGACGGCGACCAGCACGGCGGTGAACACACTGCCCGTTTGCAGCAGGGTTACCACTGGCGACTTCGACGGGTTCCGGCGGTGCCCGTTGGAGGCTGTGGGCGGACGCCCGGTCGGGCTGTGCTTCAGCCCTGCGACGAGGCCGATGGTGCTGGCCGTGGCACCGCTGCCGTCGAAGCCTTCTTGGGTGAAGGGCTCCGGCTGCCCGGGTGCAGCGCTCTCCTGGAGAAGGATGGCGAGTTCCTCCACCGGATCCCACGACGGATGCGTCTCGCCGGGCCCGCCGAGCGGTTGCCCGGTAGAGAGGTGCTCTACGTGCTCGGGCCGGTCCCAGAACGCGGAGGTATCCGGCTGGGGATGCGGACCAGGGGTGTCCGGGTACCCGTACGGCTCATACACGGGGGCTGCCACCCGAGCACTCGCCGACAGCCGTTGCGGACGCTGCCGTGTTCTCCGTTCGCCTGCCGAACTCGATCTGGATCACGCTCATCGTGTGGAGGAAGTCCTCAAAGATCGAGGACGAGTACGTCAGACCGATTTCCAGACTCTCGTGTTCCAGCGTTGCCTGACGTGTCTCGCCGCAGTCGGCTGAGCCTGGAATGAAAATCCACTTCCCGATCCGGGTCGCCCCGGAGTGAAAGCGGCCTCCCTGTCCGTCTTCCTTTGCAGTCCTGCCGAAGAAGACGGGGAGCTTTGCTGTTGTCATATTCCATAAACGCTGTCGATGTTGGTCAGGGTATGCGCCATCCGGGTGATGCTGGTCGATGAATAAGTGCTGACCTTGTCTTGTCAGTTCTACAAACAGACCAGAAGCACCGCATAGCCACGTCCTTTCGCGCCGCCACCCCGCGACTCAAGGCGACGACGAGCTGCGGCCCGATTCAGACCCCAGCACGACGATCCCGTCACCCGCGCACCCCGTCCGCCCGCCCGCCGGGGCGGCTGATGGCAGTGCGCATACTTCAATACGACGGCCCTGCCGGGCACCGAGTCCCCGCCCGGCGGAGGCTCCCCTCCATGGCGGGATGCGTCCGTGCACGTCGCCGGCTCTCGCCACACCCCGCCGTCCATGTTTTCCCCTCAGCGTTGAGCCCCCATCGGCGGCTCCGTCGACTTCACTTCCCTGGCATGGGGCGGCCGCGTCGCCCTCCCCCAGAAGCGTGCTGATCCTGGGCTTGGGTCCCCCGTCAGGTCGGCTGCGGTCCTCGTCCGGCCGCCCACAGCAGCCGACTGATCATCGGGAAATAGATCAAGATGCCGAGGCTGACCGATTGCTGCGCATGGCTGCAATCGGAGGACAGGGCGCAACCCTGCATATGCCTCTGCGTTATGCCGAGGGATCGCCGGGGCTCCGGTCCGGACGCCCCTTGAACTTCAGCCTTCGAAAGGACCAGCTGTGGGAGGCATCCTCCTGTGGATCGTGCTGATCTTCACCGTACTGGCCACAGGTTTCATCGCGTTGACGTCCTCAGGGACTGGCCGGCTGTGGGACGTGGACGTCGTTGAACTGAGGCGCCGACAACGCTCCAAGCAGGTCCTGTTCCTGCATGTAGATGCCATTCGCTGGCTCGTCAGCAAGCCGCGGCGCCGGTACAGCCAGGGGAGAAGCCTGTCGGCGTCTCCACTTGCCTGGCTGGGGAGCCGCTCCGGGTCGTTCATGAGCCGTGTCGGCCACCCGTCACACGAGACCTATACGACGAAACACCCCCTCGCTGGCGGTTGACCGCACTCGCTGAACAGCTGCAGCTCTGACGGTGGGTGATCGCTTTGGCTCGAAACTCTCGTCACGTCTTGGGTTCCGCGGAGAGGACGCCGCCGCCCCGTGGTGAAGGCTCTGAGTTGCGGTGAGGTCGCCGAACCGGCGCCGGCGACAGTGCGTCAAGTGCCCTCGCCCCGCTGTTCTTGCCCTCGCGAACTGTAGCCCGAAGGACCCGACGAGCCAGGCCGGGCCATCATCCAATGCCGCAGGCGAGCAGGCCGCCCAGCCCACTCCCCTGATCAAAGCGTACCCAGTCTCGAGAGGGCGGCTGATATCGCTGAAAAACCCCGGCAATTCGCACATTGTCGGGCGGGTGAAAAACCCCGGCAAACCGCACATTGATGAGGGCGCGCATAAACCCCGGCAATCTGTATCACTTCCGGTTTCTGGCCGCTGGATGGGTCGCGCTAAAGGGTGGGCCTGCTCGTTCCTGCTCGATCTTGCTCGATGCACCTCTCTAGTGGGCGTTGAGGGAAACGGTGAGACGTGTCTAGACTGAAAGAATTATCATCGGCCTATTGTAGTGAGAGTCCTCCTCGGAAATTGACGAGAGGCGCTCACCCCTCCTTGGGGCGCTCCCGTCGAAAAGGTCTATCCCTCCGAAGCGTGCGACGGAGGAGGAACGGCACGTCCGACAGAGGGGCCTGGGTCTGCCCGATCATCTGGACACAGTCCGCGAGAACGGTCGCGTGAGGATGCCCCCCAGTGGTGACCCGGCCGCTCGCGGCCTATGGGCGGCGGCAACGCGGGTGGCGTGTACGGTGCGGGCGGCGCTGATGCAGGTGACACGCTGCTTGGCCGAAGCAGGCACGGTCAGCGGAACTGCCCCGCCCCGCACGAAAATGAGCTCGATACAGGCACTTCAGGACGAATACAGGGTGGGTTTCTCCGTGTCCTTGCCCCATCCAGCGAGCGCTGCGAGCGACCTGCGGGAGTGTCCATGGTGCCGATCCCTTGGACATCCGGAGACTCCCCGCCCCCGGCTGGAACGGGACCGGGTTCATGGACCTGGAAGAGCTCCGGAGCGGGCGCCGGTGAGCGGTCAGCCGTACGCTGTGCGGCTGTCACTGCCCGCCGGGAAGGTGCTCGCCGGACTGCCCGAGCACGTGGAGGAGACTGTGTGGGCTCTCCTGGACGCCGCCGCGGCCGACCCGTGGGGGTTCGGTCAGTGGGACGCCGGTGACACTGAGGGCGAAGACGTTCGTTTCGCGTCCGCCGGGCGGCTGTCCGTCGTCTACTTCGCGAACCGTACGCTGCTCCACCTGTCGGTCCTGGCCATTGTCTGGCTCGGATAGTCACCCGGTGACAACGCCCCGCCCCCGGCATTGAGAGAGGCCGATGGGAACGGCCCGCGCGGCGTCGGCCTTCAGGACCTGACGTGGCCTCCAACGCGAGTGTGCTGGGTCGACGGTGACGGCGGCCGTTCGGCGCAGCCGGTACGGCGGAGCGTCCGGAGGAGGGCGAGGGTGGCTGCTGTGCCGGCACCGGCGCCTGCATATTTCCGCGTTCTCCTCAGGAGCCCCCATGCCCGAACGCAACACCGTCCTGCGCAGCATGCGCGATGTGGGCCTGGCCGTGTGGTTCGGCGGGTCGCTGATGGGCGCGGTCGGCCCCAACGGCGCGGCCAAGGGCCACAGCGGCAGCTGGCACGACAACGCCCGGATCGCCAGCGTCGGCTGGGCGAAGTGGACTCCCGTCAATGCCGCGGCGATCGGCGCCCATCTCGTCGGCACCAGCGGACTGCTCGCCGCGAACGCTTCCCGGGTCGCGACCCAGCAGGGGGTAGCCGCATCGAACCGGTCGCGGCGCTGCGAGGCAGGCGTGGTGGCGCTGTCAGTCCACGGTCCACCCGAGATGCCGGTCGGGGTCGATCGCGGCCGACGCGGCGGCGCCGCTGCGCCCGGTCGGGGTCCTTGCCGAGCCCGCCGGGCCGGCGGACGTTCGTGAGCCACTGCCCGACGGGCAGGTCGAGCGCGATGGCGTGCCGCGGGGCGGCGAGGGTCTTGTGGAGGGCGTAGTAGGCCCGCGCGGCGCCGAGGTTCTGCTCGAACGCGGCGTCGGCGGTGTCCCACACGATCCCGAGCTCTTCCAGCTCGGAGGTGTCGGTGTACCCCCGAGTGTGCTCACGCCGGTACAGGTGGACGTGCTCAGTTGAGGTCAGTCGTGGACGCGAGGAAGGATTTGACCGCGAGGTTGAAGAGTGCCGTGCTCTCGAGGTTGACCATGTGGGCTGCCGAGGCGAATCGTTGGTGTCTGGCATCGGGAACGGTTTGGGCGAGGGCCAGGGCGTTTGACGAGATGTCACTGCTGTCGAGTTCTCCGTCGAGAACCAGGGTGGACACGCCGATGGAGGCCAGCCGGTCCGCTGCTCCGACTTCTCTCGGTGTCCCCGCCCCGAGCCCGCTGGCGTGTCGCACGACATTGGCGGACGCCGACGCATGCATCCGCTCGCGCAGTTTGCGGCTGACCTGGGACGCTTCACGGTACGGCCCGTCCACCCACATCCGGAGAAAGTGCTCGACGAACCGCTGCGCTCCGCCGTCCGGGTCGCCCATCGCGGCCATCTGCTGTGCGCTGTGGTGCGCCACGTAGGGGTCGGCGAAGGGCCGGCCGCTCACCCCGGGCGAGGCAAGGACCAGTGCCGACACAGACTCCGGATGAGCTATCGCCGTATCGATGGCGGTCCGTGCCCCGAGGGAAAGCCCTATGAGCGCGGCACACGGGACATCGAGGTGGGTGAGCAGAGCGTGTAGATCGTCATGGTTGGCGTAGTCCCCAGCCACGGAGGAGGAGCGCCCGTGGCCGCGGGCGTCATAGCGGATGACGCGGTACCCCAGGCCCGCGAGCCACGAGAACTGTTCGTCCCACATGTTCAGGTCGAGCATGCCGCCGTGGAGCAGTACGACGGGGGGTCCTTCGCCGACCGCCTCGTAAAAGAGCTCGCCCGCCTCGACGGGTAAGGCGGCGGCTGTGACGGCGTGTGTCCGCGCATGCGTCATCGTGGGTCGTCTCCTCGATCCGTGGGGTGTGGCGGGACATCCTGTGCGAGGTCCTTGAACTCCTCGCCAAGGCGGCGGAGTACGTGCAGGGCCGTCGTGACGTCACCGGTGGTGAGATCGGACAGCCGGCTCCGCAGTTCGGTTTCCTCGGCTTCCTGTATGCCCCTGATGGCGGCTTCCCCTTTCGGGGTGAGCCGGATCAGGCGCGAGCGCCGGTGCTCCGGGTTCGGGACACTCTCAGCCAGCCCCAGGGCTGTCGCATCGTTCACCAGACGCTGCACCGGCTGCCGGTCCAGGCCCAGTAGGCGTGCCAGTTGAGGAACCGTTCGGGGGCCGCCCCTGCGCAGTTCGTCCATCACCGCATGCTGACCGGCTGTCATCCCCGTGCCCATCAGCTCCCGCTCCACGGCACGCACGACCGTGCGGTGCAGCGGCCACAGGCTGCGGATCACTTCATACAGCAGAGGCCCCAACGGGGGCTCATCCTTCGCGCACCCATCGACACTCATGATGTCATCATGACATCTTCGGTGTCTATGCGGCCAGGTTTAGAGCGACAGAGCCTGAGCACGATCACTCGTACGCGACTGGGCAGATCGAGTCGTTACGCCGACAGGCGGCCCGTTCGCCGGTCATGGTCCCGGTCCGGTAGGCCCGTCGCCGGTCCGAGAGCTACCTGCCGAACCGCCCTGCCGAGGTCAGCGGCCGGGTGCGCGGGCGCGCAGACGGTTCGAGACCAGGATGAGTTCCTCTGGCACGACATTCCTTCCCAGGACGAACCGGCCGAGCAGGCCCTGTGGCCCGGTGACGACCACGACGTGTCCCTCCAGGGCCAGCTGTAGTTCCCTCCACGGGTGGCTCCACTGCGGCAGGTAGCCGAACTCCCACAGCTGGAGCCGTCGGGTGGTCGTCGTCAGGGAGTAGGACGTGTAGTCGTTTTCCTTGAAGGGTGCAGGCGCTTGAGCGCCCTCGGGGACGAGCTTCACCCGGTACTGGCTCAGTTCCCTTTCGCCCGTCTCGAGCGTGTCCCTGCGGACCTCGGCCTTGACCCTGTCCCGGCGCTCGGTCATCGCTCCGCCAAAGGCTCCCAAGGAGCCCAGGACGAGGCTGAACGTCAGGTTGAGCCACCAGGGCCAGTGCTCCGTACCGTCAATGGCGATCGGTATCACGCAGGCTGCGCCGGCGATCCCGCCCCAGACCGTGGCGCGCCGCACACGTCTGCGGCGTGCCGCGCCTGCCTCGCCCGCCGCTGCTTCCTCGACCGTCCCGTCCATGGACTCCCCCAACCCCCGATGGCACAGCAGTTACTGCTCGTCAGAACCATACGTGCGCGCTTTGAAGGCGGGCCGACGCCCCTGTATACCGACACTACGTCGGTATGTACTCGTCGGCATGACCATCCTCTAGGTCGAGCAGTGCGTTCAGCAGGTCCAGTACGTCATCCATGCCCCGCGCCCCGCTAGGTCGCCCTGGCGTCCGGCTCCGCCCGGGTGCAGGCGGACCTGTCGCGGCGGACGCTTGGAGGGAGGGAGAGAGGGGGCG
>NZ_JARAYQ010000098.1:0-28235 GCF_033794505.1 Streptomyces sp. MB09-01
TTTTTTTTTTATTTCGAATACCGCACTACTCTACACTTATTTAGGTGTCGGCAGTGTGAGATGTTTATAAGAGATCGGCTCGAGGGGGAGGCCGGGGGCGGGAAGATGAATGACGTCGACTACGCGCGCATCCGGCGGGCCTGGGACTCCGTGCGCGTCGACCCCTCCCGGATGCGGGCCTTCGACGACGCCGTGCGCGAGAACGGTGCCGGGGCCTGCGTGCACCCCTCCGGTGCGCGGGACCTGCCCGTGCGGGCCGCCCGGCACGATCTGCTGGCCCGGCAGGTGCTGCTCGGCACCGTCGAGGACGGCGCGCGCAACCCGTACGCCCGCCGCGGTACCGGATTCGCCCTCGACCCCGACGTGCTCGGCACCTCGCTCCTCGCCGTCGGACCCTCCGGCAGCGGCAAGACCCGGCGCCTGGTGCGGCCCGTCGTCGAGTCCCTCGCGCTCCAGGCGCTCGCCGGCCAGGCCGCCGTCGTCGCCGTCGGCGCGGCCGGGACCCAGCTCGGGCCGGACGACGCCTACGACGTCGTCGTCCGCATCGGCGACCCCGCCTCCGTGTACGACCTCGACCTCTACGGGGGCGCCACCGACCCGGACGAGGCCGCCACCCTGCTCGCCGAGGCCTTCGTCGGGGACGTGCCCGGGACCGACGTGCGCCGGGCCGCGACCGCCCTCGCCCAGCTCCTCGGCCCGTTCCGGGCGGCGTACGGCCGCTTCCCGGCCGTGCCCGAGCTGCGCGAACTGCTCGACCAGGTGCCCGCCGCCTTCGAGGCGCTGCGCCGCGGCCTCGGGCCGGCCGGCGGGGAGCAGCAGGCGATGCTGCGCGAGCTCGACGCCCGGACCCGCCAGCACGGGGCACACGGCGACCCCGGACCGGCCCTCGCCGACCGGGTGGCCCTGCTGGACCGGCCCGCCTTCGCCGGGTTCTTCGACACCACCGGGCAGGGGCGGCCGTTCTCGCTCCGCGCGCTGGAACACCCGCTGCGCGTCCGCATCGACCTGCCCGAACGGGGGCACGCCGACGCCTCCCGCATCCTGGCCCGGCTGCTGCTCACCCAGTTCAACGCCTCGGTCGCCGCCCGCGCCGACCGTTCCCTCTTCGCCTTCCTCGCCCTCGACGACGCCTCGCGGACCCTGACCGCAGAGACCGTGCGGGGTGTCCAGCGGCTGCGCTCGGCTCACGCCGGCGTCCTGCTCACGCTGCGCACGCTGGATGACGTACCCGAAGCGCTGCGGACGCCGCTGCTCGGGGCGGTCGGCTGCCGCATGGCCTTCTCGGGGGTCACCACCTGGGACGGCAAGCGCTTCGCCGAGGCCTGGGGCACCGAGTGGGTGGAGACGCGCGACGTCACCCACCGCACCGTCTTCGCCGACCAGCCCCTGACCCGGGCGATGCACGCCTTCCGCAAGCTCGTCACCGGCAAGGCGGTCACCACCGACGCGGTGACCGTGCGGCAGGTGGAGCGGGAGCGGTGGTCCGCCTCGGACCTCGCGCACTCCGTGCCGCCCGGGCACGCGGTGCTGTCGCTGACCTCGGTCCGCGGGGAGCGGGCGGCTCCGCTGCTGGTCCGACTGGCTGAGGGCGGATCCGGTCCGACGGCCTGACCCGCGCTCCGACCCGTACGGGGTGGCAGAATCGAGGGGAGTCGTTCATACGTTAAGGCGAAAAGCGCCCGCGGCTGCTCTGCTCCTCTTCTTCCGGCGCGCACCCGCGCCGGAAGAAGTGCCGTAGACCCGCGTAGCCCCTCCGTCGCCCCCTCCCGCGAAGGCCCCTGGTAACCGATGCCGCTCACCCTCGCCTCACTCGTCCAGCACTCGGCGCTCAAGCTCGGCGTCCGGGCGGGGGAGGACCGCCTGGACACCCCCGTGCGCTGGGCCCACGTCAGCGAGCTCGCCGACCCCGTCCCGTACATGGAGGGCGGCGAGCTGCTCCTGATCACCGCGATGAAGCTCGACGCGGAGGACCCGGAGGAGATGCGCCGCTACGTGCGCAGGCTCGCCGCGGCCGGGGTCGTCGGCATCGGCTTCGCGATCGGCGTGAACTACGAGGCGATCCCCGAAGCCCTCGTCGAGGCGGCCCGCACCGAGGACATGCCGCTGCTGGAGGTGCCGCGCCGGACCCCCTTCCTGGCGATCAGCAAGGCCGTCTCCGCGGCCCTCGCGGCCGACCAGTACCGGGCCGTGACCGCCGGTTTCGAGGCGCAGCGGGAGCTGACGCGTGCCGCGCTCTCCGCAGACGGGCCGGCCGACCTGCTGGCGAAGCTGGCGGCGCACGTGCACGGCTGGGCCGCGCTGTACGACACCTCGGGCGCGGTCGTCGCGGCCGCCCCCGACTGGGCCGCCCGGCGCGCCGCCCGGCTGACCCCCGACGTGGAACGGCTGCGGGAGCGGCCGGCGCCCGCCAGCGCCGTGGTCGGCGGCTCGGAGGACCGCGTCGAACTCCAGTCCCTGGGCACGGGCCGGCGGGCGCGGGGGGCGCTCGCCGTCGGCACCGGGGCCCCGCTGGGTACGGCCGAGCGGTACGCCGTCCACTCCGCGGTGGCCCTGCTGACCCTCACCACCGAGCGGTCGCGTTCGCTGCACGACGCCGAGTCCCGGCTGGGGGCGGCGGTGCTGCGGATGCTGCTGGCGGGCGAGGCGGAGCACGCCCGGTCGGTGGCCGGTGACCTGTACGGGTCCCTGCTGGAGGCTCCGTTCCGGCTGATCGTGGCCGAGCCGGCGCTGCCGGGCACCGCGCAGCCCGAGGGCCTGGCGCTGCTCGCCGACGCGGTGGAGTCGGCGGCCGCCCGCACCGGGGAGGCGCTGCTGGTGGTCCCGGAGCCGGGGCGGCTGGTGGTCCTGGCCTCCGACGCGGGGCCGGCCGTACAGGCGTGCGTGGACCACGCGGAGGCGCTGGAGTCGCGGCGCGGCGGGGACGCGGCCGGGCCCGAGCCGGACGAACTGGTGCTCGGCCTGTCCGCCCCGGCCGGTCCGGAAGGCGTGGCGGCGGCCCTCAAGCAGGCCGACCAGGCGCTCGCGGTGGCCCGCCGGCGGGGGCGGGCGATGGTCGAGCACGAGGACATGGCGGCGGGCTCGGTCCTGCCGCTGCTGGCCGACGACGCGGTACGGGCCTTCGCGGACGGCACGCTGCGGGCGCTGCGCGAGCACGATGCGACCGGGCGCGGCGACCTGGTGGCCTCGCTGCAGGCGTGGCTCTCGCGGCACGGGCAGTGGGACGCGGCCGCCGCCGACCTCGGCGTGCACCGGCACACCTTGCGCTACCGGATGAAGCGGGTCGAGGAGATCCTCGGACGCTCCCTGGAGGACCCGGACGTCCGCATGGAGCTGTGGCTCGCGCTCAAGGCCACCTCGGCCCCGTCGTAGCCGCCCGCCGCCCGGCCGGGCCGGGGCTCCCCTTCCCGGGGCTGCGCCCCAGTCCCCGCGCCTCAAGCGCCGGCCGGGCTGAAGGATCCGGGGCTGCGCCCCGGATCCCGTGCCTCAAGCGCGGGCGGGGCTGAAAGACCAGACCCGGGGCTCCGCCCCAGTCCCCGCGCCTCAAGCGTTGGCCGGGCTGAAGGACCCGGGGCTCCGGCCCGGACCCCGTGCCCAGCCCCGGCCGGGCTGAAAGACCAGGCCGAGCGACGGCCGGGCTGAGAGGTCAGGCACCCAGCGGGGCTGCAAGGCCGGACGCCTCCGGGGCTGGAACCTCGGGCGCCATCGGGCGCCCCCGGGGCCGGGTTTCCGCCCGGCGACAGTGACAAAGCGGCGAAGGGCGGCGACCCGCCGCTCCATCAGGGACAAACGCCGAAACGCCGCCGGAGTCCTACGGTGGAGGGGACAAGCCCACCGCACACATCCGAAGGGCCGGGATTCGCATGACTTCCACCCACGCCTTCTGGCTCGCCGGCCGCCAGGCCACCGGCGAGGACAGCTTCGACGTCCACTCCCCGTGGGACGGCCGGCTGGTCGGCACCGTCAGCGTGCCCACCGACGAGCAGGTCGAAGAGGCCGTGGCCGCGGCGCACGCCGTGACGGCGGAGTTCTCCGCGACGCCCGCCCACGTACGGGCCGCCGCCCTGGACCACGTGTCCAAGCGGCTCGTCGAGCGCACCGAGGAGATCGCCCAGCTGATCTCCGCCGAGAACGGCAAGCCCATCAAGTGGGCCCGCGGTGAGGTCGGCCGTGCGGTGTCCGTGTTCCGCTTCGCCGCCGAAGAGGCCCGCCGCTTCAACGGCGGAGAGGCCCAGCGCCTCGACACCGACGCCGGTGGCGTCGGCCGTCTCGCGCTGACCCGTCGCTTCGTCAAGGGCCCGGTCCTCGGCATCGCGCCGTTCAACTTCCCGCTGAACCTGTGCGCCCACAAGGTGGCCCCGGCCATCGCCGTCGGCGCGCCGATCATCCTCAAGCCGGCCCCGGCCACGCCCCTCTCCGGGCTGATCCTGGGCGAGCTGCTCGCCGAGACCGACCTCCCGGCCGGTTCCTGGTCGGTCCTGCCGGTCGCGAACGACAAGATGCCCGCCCTGGTCAAGGACGAGCGCCTCCCCGTCATCTCCTTCACCGGCTCCGACACCGTCGGCTACGCCATCCAGCAGTCGGTGCCCCACAAGCACTGCACCCTGGAGCTCGGCGGCAACGCCGCGGCCGTGGTCCTGGACGACTGGTCCTCCGAGGCCGACCTCGACTGGGCCGCGACCCGCATCGCGACCTTCTCGAACTACCAGGCCGGCCAGTCCTGCATCTCCGTGCAGCGCGTGATCGCCGACGCCTCCGTCTACGACCGCCTCGTCGAGAAGGTCGTCGCGAAGGTCCAGGCGCAGGTCACCGGCGACCCGAACGACGACGCCACCGACGTCGGCCCCCTCGTCTCCGAGGCCGCGGCCCAGCGCGTCGAGTCCTGGGTCGACGAGGCCGTGTCCGCCGGCGCGAAGCTGCTCACCGGCGGCAAGCGCGAGGGTGCCTCGTACGAGCCCACGGTCGTCGCGAACGTGCCCGAGGGCGTCAAGCTGGCCACCGAAGAGGTCTTCGGCCCGGTCCTGACCCTGCAGCGGGTCGAGAACACCGACGAGGCCTTCGCCGCGGTGAACGACTCGAAGTTCGGTCTGCAGACCGGCGTCTTCACCCGCAACATCCAGACCGCGTTCCGCGCGCACCGCGAGCTCGAGGTCGGCGGCGTGGTCGTCGGCGACGCGCCGTCCTACCGCGCCGACCAGATGCCGTACGGCGGCGTCAAGCAGTCCGGTGTGGGCCGCGAGGGCGTCCGCTACGCGATGGACGACTACACGTACGAGCGCGTCCTGGTCCTGACCGGCCTCGACATCTGATCTCGTACGGCCCGAAAGCCGACGGCCGGAGCCCACTGTGCGGGGGCTCCGGCCGTCTTTTGCGTCGGCCCCCGGCGGCCGCTCCCCGCGGCCGGAGCTCCCGCCGGGGCCGGGTCGCCCGGGCTTCTTCGAGCCCGAGCAGCTCTTCGGGTACCTCCGCCGGTACCTGGACCACCTGGAGGCAACAAAGGCCTCACCCGACCAGATCCGCTCCGCACTGTTCCAGTACGGCCCGACCGGCGGCCAGATCCGCGAACTCATCGCCGAGTGGCTGCGCAAGGACGAGGGCATCGACGTCCCGCCGGAGTCCGTCGTGGTCACCGTCGGCTGCCAGGAGGCCATGCGTGGACCCCGATGTCCTACTTCTACCCGCAGGGAGGAGGAGAGCGGTCCCTCCGGCTGTCCGTCAGCTCGCTCTCTCCTGCGGAGATCGCGGAGGGGGTCACACGGCTCGCACGGTTCATCAGGGCCCAGAGCGCCGACCCCGGGACACCGCCGTACGGAGCGTGACCCAGGGCCCGGCGGCCCGGCCGCCGGGCTCTGCGCCCCTCCGGTCCTCGCCCGATGTCCCGGGCCGTGTTCCCAGGGGGACACGGGTGATCGAGGATGCGTGGAGATTAGGACGGATGAGTGAAGATACGGGCCGAAACCAGCGGGCGTTCGCGCAGGTGGGAGAAAGATTGCAGGTCAGCGGCGGGGTGGGGATTCCCCTGTGCGGGGCTCCCGCCGTCCCCCTTTTCCATCCCGCCCACATTGGGTACGACTCACAGGTAGCACCGGCTGGTAATCCGGTGAACCATCCGACTCCGGCGGCGAGGTGAGTCCCCTCATGTCCGCAACACAGCCCGCACAGCCCGTACAGCCCAGCGGCACACAGCCCAAGGTGACCGAGCGCGAGGCACGTCAGGTCGCGGAAGCGGCCCGGGAACAGGACTGGCGCAAACCCAGTTTCGCCAAGGAACTCTTCCTCGGACGCTTCCGGCTCGACCTGATCCACCCCCACCCGCTGCCCGCCGCCGAAGACGTCCGGCGCGGCGAGGCCTTCCTGGCCCGGCTGCGGGCCTTCTGTGAGGCCCAGCTCACCGAAGGCATCGCCGCCCGCATCGAGCGCGAGGCGAGGATCCCCGACGAGACCGTGCGCGGGCTCAAGGAGCTCGGCGCGCTCGGCATGAAGATCGACCCCAAGTACGGGGGGCTCGGCCTCACCCAGGTCTACTACAACAAGGCGCTCGCCCTCGTCGGCTCGGTCAGCCCGGCCATCGGCGCCCTGCTCTCCGCCCACCAGTCGATCGGCGTACCGCAGCCGCTGAAGATGTTCGGCACGCAGGAGCAGAAGGACGCCTACCTGCCGCGCTGCGCCACCACCGCCATCAGCGCCTTCCTGCTCACCGAGCCGGACGTCGGATCCGACCCGGCGCGGCTGGCCACCACGGCGGTTCCGGACGGGGAGGACGCGTACGTCCTCGACGGGGTGAAGCTGTGGACCACCAACGGGGTCGTCGCGGACCTCCTCGTGGTCATGGCCCGGGTGCCGAAGTCGGAGAACCACCGCGGCGGGATCACCGCCTTCGTCGTGGAGGCCGACTCGCCGGGCATCACCGTCGAGCACCGCAACGCCTTCATGGGCCTGCGCGGCCTGGAGAACGGCGTCACCCGCTTCCACCGGGTGCGGGTCCCCGCCGACCAGCGCATCGGCGCCGAGGGCGCCGGCCTCAAGATCGCCCTCACCACGCTCAACACCGGACGGCTGTCGCTGCCCGCCATGTGCGTCGGCGCGGGCAAGTGGTGCCTGAAGATCGCCCGCGAATGGTCCGGCGTCCGCGAGCAGTGGGGCCGGCCCGTCGCGCAGCACGAGGCGGTCGGCGCCAAGATCTCCTTCATCGCCGCCACCACCTTCGCCCTCGAAGCGGTCGTGGACCTCGCCTCCCAGATGGCCGACGAGGACCGCAACGACATCCGCATCGAGGCCGCCCTCGCCAAGCTCTACGGCTCCGAGATGGCCTGCCTGATGGCCGACGAGCTGGTCCAGATCCGCGGCGGTCGCGGCTTCGAGACCGCCGAGTCGCTGGCCGCCCGCGGCGAGCGCGCCGTCCCCGCCGAGCAGATGCTCCGCGACGTGCGCATCAACCGGATCTTCGAGGGCTCGACGGAGATCATGCACCTGCTGATCGCCCGCGAGGCCGTGGACGCCCACCTCTCGGTGGCCGGCGACCTCATCGACCCCGCCAAGGCGCTCGGCGACAAGGCGAAGGCCGGCGCCCGCGCCGCCGGGTTCTACGCCCGCTGGCTGCCCAAGCTGGCCACCGGACCCGGCCAGGTCCCCGGCACCTACCGGGCCTTCCACCCGAGCGGCCACCCCGACCTCGCCACCCACCTGCGCTACGTGGAACGAAGCGCCCGCAAACTCGCCCGGTCCACCTTCTACGCCATGTCCCGCTGGCAGGGCCGCATGGAGACCAAGCAGGGCTTCCTCGGCCGGATCGTCGACATCGGCGCCGAGCTCTTCGCCATGAGCGCGGCCTGCGTCCGCGCCGAGCACCTGCGCGCCGCGGGCGAGCACGGCCGCGAGGCGTACCAGCTGGCCGACGCCTTCTGCGAGCAGTCCCGGCTGCGCGTCGAGGAACTCTTCGGCCGGCTCTGGGCCAACACCGACGACCTCGACCGCAAGGTCGTCGCGGGAGTGCTCTCCGGAACCTACGCCTGGCTCGAGGAGGGCGTCCTCGACCCCTCCGGGGACGGCCCCTGGATCGCGGACGCCGCCCCCGGACCCTCCACTCAGAAAAACGTGCACCGCCCGATCCGCTGACCTGCGATCATCGCCGCACGTCGGACAGACGTACGAGGATGAGTACGAGTACTGGTACGCGTACGAGCACAGCGCGAGGCGGACGAGAACGATGCCGACGGCCGAGGAAGACCGCACCAGCCGACGGCTGGCCTGGTGCGTGGCGCACCTGCTGCGCCACGCACCGGACCACGTCGTCACCGACATGATCGGCAGGCTCGACGAGCCCGCCCTCAAGTACCTGTGCCGGGACGAATGGCTGGCGGCTTCGACCGTCACCCTGCTGTTGCGCCACGGAGGCGCGGCCGACCGGACCTACATCGCCCGCAACCCCCGCGTCGTGGGCCGGCCGCTGCCCGGCCTCCCCGGGCCCGCCCGGTACGCCCGCCGCCGGACCCCGCCGGAACTCCTGCCGGTGCTCCGCGCGGAACTCGGCCGGGATCCCGGCGAGGAGCCGCTCACCGCGCCCGAGCTGATCGGCCTGCTGCGCCGGCACGGCCGGCGCGGGCCCCGGGTCCCGCTGGACGTCCTGGCGCTCCACCACCTGCCGGAGCCGGAACTGCTGCGCGCCGAGCACCTCCGCCGGCCGCTGCCCGCCGGCTCCGTCGAGGCCCTGCTGCTCGTCGAGGACCTGCCCCGGGAGACCGTCCGCGGGCTGCTGGCCACCGGGGGGAGCACGGACGGGCGCGCCTGGCACCGGCCCGCCGTCCGCGCCGTGCGGATGGGCCGGGTCACGCACGAGGAACTCGTCGCCCACGTCGCCCCCGCACGCCACACCCTGCTCCTCGGCCACCTCCCCGCCCTCCGCTCCCTGCGCTGGACCCTGCCCGAACAGGCCGGCATGCAGACGGCCGTGATGCGGGCCCTGCGCCCGTTGGGGGACGACCCCCGCCTGTGGGCGGAGCTGCTCCGGCACGCCCCCGGCCACCCGGGCACGCTGCCCGAGCTGGTGGCCGCCGTGGCCGACGGAACCCTGCCCGAGCCGACTGGCGCGGGGGAGCCGGGCCCCGACCTCACCCGGGCGGTGCGCCACCTGGCCCCGACGGCCGTCGAGCCCTACGGGGACGTGGAGCGCGAGCTGGCGCTGGCGAGCCTCGCCGTGCCGATGGAGAGCGTCGAGGAGGACATCCGCTGGGTGCGCGACTGCCTCGACCGCGGCCTGCTCACCGGCATCGACGTGATCCGGCACAAGCTGCCGGCCTGCTGGGCCCTCGACGAGGACCACTGGCTCGGCGACGTGGACCATCCCGACCGGCACGACCACCCGGAGGCCGTCCTCGCCGCCCACGCCGAGGCGGACCGGCTGCTCGCCGCGGCCCTCGGCGAGGACCCGGACGCCTGGTGGCGCGTGGCCCGGACCCTCCCGGACTTCGGCGGAACCCTCCCGCACCTGCTGCTCCGGGTCACTGAAGGGGGCTCCGTGTCGGGCCGCTCCTGACTTGCGGCAACAATGGGGGCATGAGCGACCGCCCAGCCCCCCTCGCCGATCCGCACCTCCTCTTCGACCCCGCGGCCGGCCTCCGGGACATCGTCATCCTCGGGTCGACCGGGTCCATCGGCACCCAGGCCATCGACCTCGCCCTGCGCAACCCGGACCGGTTCCGTGTCACCGCACTGTCCGCCGCCGGCGGACGGGTCGGGCTGCTGGCCGAGCAGGCCCGGCTGCTGCGGGTCCAGAAGGTGGCCGTCGCCCGCGAGGACGTCGTACCGGCCCTGAAAGAGGCGCTGAGTGCCCAGTACGGTCCCTCCGAGCCGCTGCCGGAGATCCTGGCCGGTCCGGACGCCGCGACCGAGCTCGCCGCCTCCGAGTGCCACACCGTCCTCAACGGCATCACCGGTTCCATCGGCCTCGCGCCGACCCTCGCCGCCCTGCGCGCCGGCCGCACCCTGGCCCTGGCCAACAAGGAGTCGCTGATCGTCGGCGGCCCGCTGGTCAAGGCCCTCGCGAAGCCCGGCCAGATCATCCCCGTGGACTCCGAGCACGCGGCGCTCTTCCAGGCGCTCGCCGCCGGCACCCGGGCCGATGTCCGCAAGCTCGTGGTCACCGCCTCCGGCGGGCCCTTCCGCGGCCGCACCCGCGCCGAGCTGGCGGACGTCACCGTCAAGGACGCCCTCGCGCACCCCACCTGGGCCATGGGACCGGTGATCACGGTCAACAGCGCCACCCTGGTCAACAAGGGGCTGGAGGTCATCGAGGCGCACCTGCTCTACGACATCCCCTTCGACCGCATCGAGGTCGTGGTCCACCCGCAGTCCTACGTGCACTCGATGGTGGAGTTCACGGACGGCTCCACGCTCGCCCAGGCCACCCCGCCGGACATGCGGGGCCCCATCGCGATCGGTCTCGGCTGGCCGCAGCGGATCCCGGACGCGGCCCCCGCCTTCGACTGGACCAAGGCCTCCACCTGGGAGTTCTTCCCCCTGGACACCGAGGCCTTCCCCGCGGTGGGCCTGGCCCGGCACGTGGGCACCCTCGGCGGCACCGCCCCGGCCGTGTTCAACGCGGCCAACGAGGAGTGCGTGGAGGCGTTCCTGGCCGGTCGGCTGCCGTTCACAGCAATCATGGATACCGTCTCTGCCGTGGTCGATGAGCACGGGACACCGGAGTCGGGAACTTCCCTGACCGTCCAGGACGTCCTTGAAGCGGAGGCCTGGGCGAGGGCCCGGGCGCGGGAGATGGCGGCTCGGGCCGCCGTGGAGGCGCGCGCATGACACTTCTGATGACGGTGCTCGGGGTCGTGGTCTTCGCGGTCGGCCTGCTGGTCTCCATCGCCTGGCACGAGCTGGGGCACCTCTCCACGGCCAAGCTCTTCGGCATCCGCGTGCCGCAGTACATGGTGGGCTTCGGCCCGACCATCTGGTCACGGAGGAAGGGCGAGACCGAGTACGGGATCAAGGCCATCCCCATGGGCGGCTACATCCGCATGATCGGCATGTTCCCCCCCGGCGAGGACGGCAAGGTCACCGCCCGCTCCACCTCGCCGTTCCGGTCGATGATCGAGGACGCGCGCTCCGCCGCGTACGAGGAGCTCGAGCCCGGGGACGAGAGCCGGCTCTTCTACACGCGCAAGCCGTGGAAGCGCGTGATCGTGATGTTCGCCGGCCCCTTCATGAACCTGGTCCTGGCTGTAGCGATCTTCCTCACCACGCTGATGACCTTCGGGCTGAACACCCAGACCACCTCGGTCGCCACCGTCTCGGACTGCGTCATCCAGCAGAGCGAGAAGCGCGACAAGTGCGTCCCCGGGGACCCGGCCGCCCCCGCCAAGGCCGCGGGCCTGAAGGCGGGCGACAAGATCGTCGCCTTCAACGGCCGCCCGGTCCACGACTGGTCCGCCCTGCAGAAGGACATCCGCGCCACCGTCGGCCCCGCCACGATCACGGTGGAGCGGGCCGGGGAGCGCGCGGACCTCACGGCGAACCTGATCGAGAACAAGGTCGCCAAGACCGACGGCAACGGCCGGTACGTCAAGGACGAGTACGTCACCGCGGGCTTCCTCGGCTTCGCCCCCGCCTCCGGCTACGTCCCGCAGTCCTTCGGCCAGTCCGTCGACCGCATGGGCGAGATGATGGAGGCCGGCGTGCAGTCGCTGGTCCAGCTGCCGTCCAAGGTCCCGGACCTGTGGAACGCGGCCTTCAACGGGGCCGAGCGCAAGCAGGACAGCCCGATGGGCGTCGTCGGCGCGGCGCGGGTCAGCGGTGAGATCTTCACCCTCGACATCCCCGCCCAGCACCAGCTGGTGTTCTTCCTCAACCTGCTGGCCGGCTTCAACCTCTCGCTGTTCCTCTTCAACATGCTGCCGCTGCTCCCGCTCGACGGCGGGCACATCGCCGGCGCCCTGTGGGAGTCGGTCCGGCGGGGCGTGGCCCGGGTCTTCCGGCGTCCCGACCCCGGCCCCTTCGACGTGGCGAAGCTGATGCCCGTCGCGTACGTGGTGGCGGGTCTGTTCATCTGCTTCACCCTGCTGGTGATGGTCGCGGACGTGGTGAACCCCATCAAGATCACCTAGTCCCCGCGGGGCTCTGCCCCGCAGCGCAGCGAGCCGGGCACGGATCGTGCCCGGCTCCCTGCGTTCGGGTGGCGCACCCCCTCGGATGCACGGGGCGCGCCGTGGTTGGCGTAATCTCGAAGGCTGGAGCCCGCCGAATTCGGGACCTTGATCCACACCTTGGGGTTGCACAGCAGATGACTGCCATCTCTCTCGGAATGCCGGCCGTGCCGACGAAGCTTGCCGACCGCAGGGTCAGCCGCAAGATCCAGGTCGGTTCCGTGGCCGTCGGTGGCGACGCGCCCGTATCGGTGCAGTCGATGACCACCACCCGTACCTCCGACATCGGCGCGACGCTCCAGCAGATCGCCGAGCTGACCGCTTCCGGCTGCAACATCGTCCGGGTGGCCTGCCCGACCCAGGACGACGCCGACGCGCTCGCGGTGATCGCGAAGAAGTCGCAGATCCCGGTGATCGCCGACATCCACTTCCAGCCCAAGTACGTGTTCGCCGCGATCGACGCCGGCTGCGCCGCGGTCCGCGTGAACCCGGGCAACATCAAGCAGTTCGACGACAAGGTCAAGGAGATCGCGCGGGCCGCGAAGGACGCGGGCACCCCGATCCGGATCGGCGTCAACGCGGGCTCCCTCGACGCCCGGCTGCTGAAGAAGTACGGCAAGGCCACCCCCGAGGCGCTGGTCGAGTCCGCCCTGTGGGAGGCGTCCCTCTTCGAGGAGCACGGCTTCAGCGACATCAAGATCTCGGTCAAGCACAACGACCCGGTCGTCATGGTCAACGCCTACCGGCAGCTGGCCGCGGCCTGCGACTACCCCCTGCACCTGGGCGTCACCGAGGCCGGTCCCGCCTTCCAGGGCACGATCAAGTCCGCCGTCGCCTTCGGCGCGCTGCTCTCCGAGGGCATCGGCGACACGATCCGCGTCTCCCTCTCCGCCCCGCCGGTCGAGGAGATCAAGGTCGGCATCCAGATCCTGGAGTCCCTCAACCTCAAGCCGCGCCGCCTGGAGATCGTCTCCTGCCCGTCCTGCGGACGCGCCCAGGTCGACGTCTACAAGCTGGCCGAAGAGGTCACCGCGGGCCTGGAGGGCATGGAGGTCCCGCTGCGCGTCGCGGTCATGGGCTGCGTCGTCAACGGCCCCGGCGAGGCCCGCGAGGCCGACCTCGGTGTCGCCTCCGGCAACGGCAAGGGCCAGATCTTCGTCAAGGGCGAGGTCATCAAGACCGTCCCCGAGTCGAAGATCGTGGAGACCCTCATCGAAGAGGCGATGAAGATCGCCGAGCAGATGGAGAAGGACGGCGTGGCGAGCGGCGAGCCCACCGTCGCCATCGGAGTCTGAGCACCCCGAGGTGCCGCCCCGGCCCCGTTCCCGCAGTTCGCGGGCGGGGCCGGGGCTTTTTCGTGACCTGCGACGCGGCATCGCCAGGCATCGGCGGGTACAGTGCGGAGATCAGCAGACTTGCATGGTGAGGCCCCAGTGTTGACGCAGACCACCACCCGGGTCCTTGAGCCCAGTGATCTCGACGCCGCGCTCGACATCCTCGGACGCGAGCCGGTCGAGAACGCCTTCGTCACTTCCCGGGTCCAGGTCGCCGGACTCGACCCCTGGCGCCTGGGCGGCGAGATGTGGGGCTGGTACGCCGACGGCGAGCTCCGGTCGCTCTGCTACGCGGGCGCCAACCTCGTCCCCGTCTGCGCCGAGCCGGACGCCGTACGCGCCTTCGCCGACCGCGCCCGCCGCACCGGCCGCCGCTGCTCCTCCATCGTCGGCCCCTCCGAGGCCACCCGACTGCTGTGGCAGCTCCTGGAGCCCAGCTGGGGGCCGGCCCGCGAGGTCCGCTCCCACCAGCCGCTCATGGTCATCGAGCGCCCCTCCACCACGGTCGAGGCCGACCCGCAGGTCCGCCGGATCCGCAAGGACGAGATGGACCTGATCATGCCCGCCTGCGTGGCCATGTTCACCGAGGAGGTCGGCATCTCGCCGATGGCCGGGGACGGCGGGCTGCTCTACCAGGCCCGCGTCGCCGAGCTCGTCGCCGGCGGCCGCTCCTTCGCGCACGTCGAGGACGGCAAGGTCGTCTTCAAGGCGGAGATCGGCGCCGCCACCGCGCGCGCCTGCCAGATCCAGGGCGTGTGGGTGGCCCCCGAGTTCCGCGGCCGCGGGCACTCGGAGACCGGAATGGCCGCCGTCGTCGCCTACGCGCTGCGGGACGTCGCCCCCGTCGTCAGCCTCTACGTGAACGACTTCAACACCGCCGCGCGCGCGGCCTACCGGCGGGTGGGCTTCCGCGAGGTCGGCGCATTCATGAGCGTGCTGTTCTGAGCGGGGCGGCAGGTCCCGGCCACCCTGATCGAAAAGGGGGGCCCCGGACCGCGCCGGTGGCATTCCGGCACGCCCCTACCGCGAAGTAAGGTCGCCGCATGCTGCCTTCCGGACTCCGCATCGGCCCCCTCGACCTCGCCGCCCGCGTGGACGAGGCCCTGCGCGTGCAGGCCGTCGCCTTCGGCCTCAGCGAGGAGGAGGTCGGCATCCGGCGCTACATCGTCCAGCGCCACATGACCTGCCGAGGCGCCCGCGCCCTCGGGGCCTTCGCCGAGGACGGAGCCCTCACCGGGTTCGTGTACGGGATGCCGAACGACCGCACCCACTGGTGGTCCACGATCGTCGAGCCCTACCTGCGGGCCGGCGGCCACGAGGGCTGGCTCGACGACTCCTTCGTGATCACCGAACTGCACGTCCACCCCGGCTTCCAGGGCCACGGAGTGGGCCGCGAGCTGATCACCCGACTCACCGACGACGCCGCCGAGCCCCGCTCGATCCTCTCCGCCATCGACACCGAGAGCCCCGCCCGCAGGCTCTACCGGGCCCTCGGCTACACCGACCTCGCCCGCCAGGTCCACTTCCCGAGCGCGAGCCTCCCGTACGCCGTCATGGGCGCCACGCTGCCGCTGAGCAGGCACTGAATTGATTACCGGGGCCCGCGCGGGCCCCGGTAACCTCCCGGCATGTCTACGCAACACGTGCAGCGCATGTCCCGCCTCATGGCCAAGACCCTCCGCGAGGACCCGGCCGACGCCGAGACCCTCAGCCACCGGCTCCTGGTCCGCGCCGGCTACGTCCGGCGCAGCTCGGCCGGGGTGTGGACGTGGCTCCCGCTCGGCAAGCGGGTCCTCGACAACGTCTCGCGCATCGTCCGCGAGGAGATGGACGCCATCGGCGCCCAGGAGGTCCTGCTCCCGGCCCTGCTGCCCAAGGAGCCGTACGAGGTCAGCGGGCGCTGGTCGGAGTACGGCGACCTGCTCTTCCGGCTCAAGGACCGCAAGGGCGCGGACTACCTGCTCGGCCCGACGCACGAGGAGATCTTCACCCTGGTCGTGAAGGACCAGTGCACCTCGTACAAGGACCTGCCGGTCATGCTGTACCAGATCCAGACCAAGTACCGCGACGAGGCGCGGCCCCGGTCCGGCGTGCTGCGCGGGCGCGAGTTCCAGATGAAGGACTCGTACTCCTTCGACGTGTCCGACGAGGGGCTGGAGGAGTCCTACCGGCTCCACCGCGAGGCGTACGTCCGCATCTCCGAGCGGCTCGGCCTCGACCACCGGATCGTCTCGGCGGTGTCGGGTGCGATGGGCGGCTCGGCGTCGGAGGAGTTCCTGGCCCCGGCCGGGGCCGGCGAGGACACCTTCGTGGACTGCCCCTCCTGCGACTACGCGGCCAACACGGAGGCCGTGACCTTCGCCCTGACCCCCGTGTCCGCCGAACACCCGGCACTGGAGGAGGTGGACACCCCGGACACCCCGACCATCGAGACCCTCGCGGCGCACCTGGGCGTCCCCGCCTCCGCGACGCTGAAGAACCTCCTCGTCAAGGTGGACGGCGAGATCGTGGCCGTGGGCGTGCCTGGGGACCGCGAGGTGGACCTCGGCAAGCTGGGCGAGCACCTGGCCCCGGCGGTGGTCGAACTGGTCACGGCCGAGGACTTCACGGACCGGCCCGACCTCGTACGCGGCTACGTGGGCCCGCAGGGCCTGGACAAGGTCCGCTACCTGGCCGACCCGCGGGTCGCGCCCGGCACGGCCTGGGTGACCGGGGCCAACCGGGCGGACACGCACGCCCGGAACGTGGTCTGCGGCCGCGATTTCGACGTGGACCAGTACCTCGACGTGGTCGTCGTGGAACCCGGCGACCCCTGCCCGAACTGCGGCGCCGGACTGCGACTGGACCGGGCCATCGAGATCGGTCACATCTTCCAGCTGGGCCGCAAGTACGCGGACGCCTTCGGCCTCGACGTCCTCGGCAAGGAGGGCAAGCCGGTCCGCGTCACCATGGGCTCCTACGGCATCGGCGTCTCGCGCGCGGTGGCGGCGCTGGCCGAGCAGACGGCGGACGAGCGGGGTCTGTGCTGGCCGGCGGCGGTGGCCCCGGCCGACGTCCACGTGGTGGCGGCGGGCAAGGCCGTGCCGCTGGGCCTGGCGGAGGAGGCGGCGACGGCCCTGGCGGGCTCCGGCCTCCGGGTCCTGCTGGACGACCGGCCCGGGCTGTCCCCGGGCGTGAAGCTGACGGACGCGGAGCTGATCGGCGTGCCGTGGATCCTCGTGGCGGGCCGGCGCTCCGCGGAGTCGGTGGTCGAACTCCAGGACCGCGCCTCGGGCACCCGCGAGGAACTCCCCCTGGCCGAAGCCCTCGCCCGCCTGACGCGCTGACCCGGCCGAACTCCCGGGGCTCCGCCCCGACCCCGGGCCTCAACGCCGGCGAGGCTGGATCTCGGCCGGGGCCGGGCAGTTCCGGCCCGTCCGGCGTGTGGGGACCGGGTCCGGTCAGCTCTGGGGGTACCTCTCAGCGGTAGCCGGGGGAGAAACGGAGAAAGGGCGGGGCGGGGACAAGGCTCCGCGCAGCGGCTAGCCGCGCGGCCCGTCAGGCTCGTGCTCCGGCGGTGGCGCGTCCAGCATCAGGCCGTCCGCCGGCCCGCCGAGCGCGTCCGGAGCGAGGGCTTCGTCGAGCGCGTCGGCGACCTCGGCCGGCCCGGGGCCTTCGGAAGCCGGGCCGGCCGGGGCCGGTTCTCGGGGCGCGGCCGCCGCCGGAGGCGAAGGGGCCGCGCGTTCCAGGAAGCGCAGCAGCTCCACCGGAAACGGCAGGACCAGCGTCGAGTTCTTCTCGGCGGCGACGGCAACGACCGTCTGCAGCAGCCGCAGCTGCAGCGCCGCCGGCTGCTCCGACATCACCTCTGCGGCCTGGGCCAGCTTGTGCGAGGCCTGCAGCTCCGCATCCGCGTTGATCACACGCGCGCGGCGCTCACGGTCCGCCTCCGCCTGCCGGGCCATCGACCGCTTCATCGTCTCCGGCAGGGAGACGTCCTTGATCTCGACCCGGTCGATCTGCACGCCCCAGCCCACCGCCGGGCTGTCGATCATCAGCTCCAGGCCCTGGTTCAGCATCTCCCGGTTGGACAGCAGATCGTCCAGGTCCGACTTTCCGATGATCGACCTGAGCGAGGTCTGTGCCATCTGCGAGACCGCGAACCGGTAGTCCTCCACCGCCACGATCGCGTTCGCCGGGTCGACGACCTTGAAGTACACGACCGCGTCCACCCGCACGGTGACGTTGTCGCGGGTGATGCCCTCCTGCGCGGGCACCGGCAGCGTCACGATCTGCATGTTCACCTTGTGGAGCCGGTCGATCACCGGAACGACCATCGCGAAGCCGGGCGGCCGTATCTCCTCGCGCAGCCTGCCGAAGCGGAACACCAGGCCCCGCTCGTACTGCTTCACCACCCGGGCCGCGGCGCCCACGTAGACCATGACGCCCACACCCGCGGCGATCACCGCTGTCAGCAGTTCTTCGACCATGACGGCCCCCTGCCGGACGCACCTTCCTACCTACGGTATGCCCTACAGCCAGGCCGCGAACTCCAGCAGCAGCTCCGCGTCCCGGCGCCGTCCGGCGGCCAGAGCCCGGTTCCCCGACTCCACCGCCCGGAACAGGGTCCAGCCCCGCAGCCGGTCCCGGTCCACCTCCAGGGCGTCGGCCAGCTTGTTCACCCGCCGCCGGGCTCCCGCCGCCCCCGCCGAGGAGGCCACCTGGTCCTCCAGCCGGTCCCGGACCAGCCGCGCCAGGTCGTAGGCCCGCTCGCCGACCAGCGGGTCCGGGCCCACCGTCAGCCACGGCGCCCGCTCGCCCGCGAGGACCTTGCCCTGCCGGAAGTTGCCGTGCAGCAGCAGCTCCTCCGGCGGGGCCGCGACCAGTTCCTCACGCATCGCCAGCACCGTGTCGGCCAGGGCCCGGACCTCCGCGGGTGCCGCCCCCAGCGCCGCCGACTGCTGCCCGGTGCGCTCCGCCACCGTCTCCCAGCCGTGCCCGGCCGGCGGGGCCACCCACAGCCTGCGCAGGGTGCCGCTGGCCTCCAGCAGCGCCTTCGCCTCCGGCAGCGACCGCAGCGACACCTCCGGGTGCAGCCGCTCCAGCAGCAGTGCCCCGTCGTCCTCGTGATGCCGGGTGTCGAGGATCCGTACGGCCCCGAAACCGCCCCAGTGCGCCAGCGCGGCCAGTTCCCGGTCCGGCCGGGCGTGCGGCGGCGCCAGCTTCAGCGCGGCCGGGGTCCCGTCCGCGTACGTGACGAGGACCACCAGGCTGCTGCGGCCGCCCGGGGCCTGCACGCGCTGCGCGCGCACCCCGCGCCGGGCCAGCGCGGCCTCGGCGAGGCGCGGCAACTGCCCCAGCCAGTCCTCGTCCTGCGCCGTTTCCGGCAGCTCGCCGAGCGCCCGTACTAGCCGCTGCGGCGGTTCGAAAGCCATGCGTGCGTGGTCCCTTTCAGCCGTGCTGGGCCCGTTGCGCCTCGTCAGCGCGTTCCGCGAGCCCAGGGAAGGCTACGCCGACACCGCGCCAGCGTGCCGCGCGCACGGCCGCGGCGCTCAGCGCGTCGGCCGCCTCGCGGCGCAGCGGACCCTCCGCCGCACGCACCAGATCGGAGTACGCGCCCGCCACGCGGTCCTCGACCACCGTGGCCAGCCGCTCGGCGTCGGCCTGGGTGCGCACCTCGAACGGCAGGGCGTACGCCGCCTCCGAGGGCCGGGGCGCACCGCCCAGTTCCCGTACGGTCCGGGTGAGGGCGTCGCGGCGCGCGAGGTGGGCCCCGTACGCCTCGCGGGCCTCGGTCGCGCGGGCGCCGGTGCTGCGTGCGCCGATCACCCCGTAGCCGTAGGCGGCCGCGTGCTCTGCGGCGAGCGCGGCCTGGGCGGCCTCCAGGGCCCGGCCGGCGGCGGGGGGTTCGGGCTTCACGACGTGGCTCCGGGGGTCGAGGTCAGCAGGTACGCGTGGACGGCGCCGCAGGCGGCCACCGAGGCCAGCATCCGGGCGAGTTCCCCCGGGGCCCCGGCCAGATCGATGGTGCGGGCCTCCGACAGGCTCCGCTCGGCGTCCGCGAGGGCGGTCAGGGCCTCGGCGGGCTTCGGGGGGACCGGCTCGCCGGTCGCCGCGGGCGCGGCGGCCCCCGTACCGGCAGAGGGGGATGCGGAGGGCGACGGCGAGCCCGCCGGGGTCAGGGCCAGGGCCGCGGAGTGCGCGGCGACGGCGGCCCGCAGCGGCGCCAGCCGCGCGGCCAGGGCCGGATGGGCGGCAGCGGTGGCGTCGTAACGTTCCAGCAGGCGCGCACTGTCACGAACGGCCGTCTCCCGCATCCGCCGTTCGAGTGGAATCCTGGGTTCGCCGCCGGCCGGGCGGTCGTCGGAGCACCCCGTCAGCAGCGCGGCTCCGGCCGCGCCGGCGGCTCCGGCGAGCAGGCTCCGGCGCGAGGGTCTCGAAGGCAGAGTCCAGGGCACGGCGACGTCCTCGGTGGTGATGGCGGGGCAGGGTGTGATCACGGTACCCGGGGCCCCGTCCACAGGGCGGACGGCAACACCCTCCGACACCGGATACCCTTTGACCTGACACACGACGGAAATCACAACAGCACACGCGGCCGAGGAGTCACCCGGATGAGCACCACCCAGAGCGACAGGCTGCGCGGACTGCTGGAGCCGCTCGTCGCCGCCAAGGGCCTGGACCTCGAAGAGATCGAGATGTCGCGGGCGGGCAAGCGCCGGATGCTGCGGATCATCGTGGACTCCGACGAGGGCGTGGAGCTGGACGCGTGTGCGGAGCTGAGTCGCGAGGTCTCCGACAAGCTCGACGAAACCGATGTGATGGGTGAGGACGAGTACGTCCTCGAAGTGAGCTCGCCGGGCGCCGACCGCCCGCTGACCGAGCACCGTCACTACGTACGGGCCATCGGCCGCCTCGTGAAGTTCCAGCTGTCCGCCGAGGGTGACAAGGCTGCCGGGGAACTGGTCGCCCGCATCCTCGACGTCGACGACGAGGGCATGGACCTCGAAGTACCGGGCGTGAAGGGCCGCAAGGCGACCGCCCGCCGCATTGCTTTCACCGACATCGCCAAGGCGCGTGTCGAGATCGAGTTCAACCGCAAGGACAAGAAGGAAGAGGAGGCGTAGCCGTGGACATCGACATGAGTGCCCTGCGGGGTCTGGTCCGGGAGAAGGAGATCTCCTTCGACCTGCTCGTCGAGGCGATCGAGTCGGCCCTCCTCATCGCGTACCACCGGACCGAGGGGAGCTTCCGCCGCGCACGCGTCGTGCTGGACCGCACCAACGGTCACGTGGTCGTGTGGGCGACGGAAGACCCGAGGGATCTCGAAGAGGGCCAGGAGCCCAAGGAGTTCGACGACACCCCGTCGGACTTCGGCCGGATCGCCGCGACGACCGCCAAGCAGGTGATCCTGCAGCGTCTGCGCGACGCCGAGGACGACCTGACCTTCGGCGAGTTCGCCGGCCGTGAGGGCGACGTCATCACCGGCGTGGTCCAGCAGGGCAAGGACCCGAAGAACGTCCTCGTCGACATCGGCAAGCTGGAGGCCATCCTGCCGGTGCAGGAGCAGGTCCCCGGTGAGGAGTACACGCACGGTCTGCGCCTGAAGGCGTACGTCGTGCGGGTGGCGAAGGGTGTCCGCGGCCCGTCCGTGACCCTCTCCCGCACCCACCCCAACCTGGTGAAGAAGCTCTTCTCGCTGGAGGTCCCGGAGATCGCCGACGGCAGCGTCGAGATCTCGGCCATCGCGCGTGAGGCCGGTCACCGCACCAAGATCGCCGTGCGGTCCACCCGCTCGGGCCTGAACCCCAAGGGCGCCTGCATCGGCCCGATGGGCAGCCGCGTGCGCAATGTCATGGCCGAGCTGCACGGCGAGAAGATCGACATCGTCGACTGGTCGGACGACCCGGCGGAGATGGTCGCGAACGCGCTGTCACCCGCCCGGGTGAGCAAGGTCGAGGTCGTCGACTGGGACTCCCGTTCCGCCCGGGTGACCGTGCCCGACTACCAGCTGTCGCTGGCCATCGGCAAGGAGGGCCAGAACGCCCGCCTCGCCGCGCGGCTCACCGGCTGGCGCATCGACATCCGTCCCGACACCGAGGCGTCCCCGGACGCGGACCGGGACCGGGGCGGGGAATAAACCGGTACCGGCCGGGGCTACCCGGACGGTAGACAGTGCTTGCGGCTGCCGCCGAGGCGGTGCCGCAGGGCCGCTGCGCAGGCAGCGGATCAAGACAACACAACAGCCGTTCGATTTTTCGCCCGCCACTTGTCGGGGGAGAGGTCGGTGCGGGGAGGTAGACTTAGGCGTGTCTGGCCGGACGCAAGCCCGCGCATGCCCCGAACGCACCTGTGTGGGGTGTCGGGAGCGAGCGGCCAAGAGCGATCTGCTGCGGATCGTGGCGATCGAGGACGAATGCGTCCCCGATCCTCGCGGTACGCTGCCCGGCCGGGGTGCCTACGTGCACCCCGCCGTGGTCTGCCTCGACCAGGCGGTCCGCCGCCGAGCGTTCCCCCGGGCCCTTCGGTCCGCCGGAGCGCTCGACACGGCGGAACTGCGCAAAACCGTGGTCGCTGAGGCCGGGGCCACACCGTAAGACGTAGAACGGCACGGATACCCCGTGCGGTCAGGTACCTCGCGAGTTGGAAGTAGGTCGAGATTGCGATGAGCACTCGATGAGTACGCGATGAGTACGCCCATGAAGTAGCAACGGTCCGGCGTAACCCGGACCTAAAAGGAGCGAAGTGGCTAAGGTCCGGGTATACGAACTCGCCAAGGAGTTCGGAGTTGAGAGCAAGGTCGTCATGGCCAAGCTCCAGGAACTCGGTGAGTTCGTCCGTTCGGCGTCCTCGACGATCGAGGCGCCGGTTGTACGCAAGTTGACCGACGCACTGCAGGGCCCCGGCGGCAACGCCGGCAAGTCCGCTGCGAAGCCGGGTGCGCCCCGCAAGGCCGCACCCGCCAAGCCCGGGGCCCCGACCCCGGGTGCCGTTGCACGTCCCGCTGCGCCGAAGCCCGGCGCACCGGCCCCCAAGCCGGTCGTCGCGGAGGCTCCGGCCGCCGCAGCGCCCGCACCGGTGACTCCGGCCGCCTCCGGCCCGCGTCCCGGCCCGAAGGCTCCGGCCGCCCCGAAGCCCGCTCCGGCGGCTCCCGTGGCGACCGAGTTCTCCGCGCCTCCGGCGGCTCCGGCCGCCCCGGCGCGCACCGAGCGTCCCGCCGCCGCGGCCCCGGGTCCCCGTCCGGCGCAGCAGCGGCCGGCTCAGGGTCAGGGCGGCCAGGCCGGCGCCCGTCCCGGCGCCCCGCGCCCGGCCGGTGCCGCTCCCGGTGGCCAGGCCCCGCGCCCCCAGGGCGCGCAGGCCCCGCGTCCCCAGGGCGCCCGTCCGGCCGGTCCCCGTCCGGGCAACAACCCCTTCACCTCTGGTGGCTCCACCGGCATGGCGCGCCCGCAGGCGCCCCGTCCGGCCGGCGCTCCCCGTCCCGGTGCCCCCGGCGCCGGTGGCGGCCAGGGTGCTCCCCGCCCGCAGGGCGGCCCCGGCGGCGCTCCGCGTCCGCAGGGTCCCGGCGGCGCCCGTCCGACCCCGGGCGGCATGCCGCGCCCGCAGGCCGGCGCCCCGCGTCCGGGTGGTGCCCCCGGTGGTAACCGTCCGAACCCGGGCATGATGCCGCAGCGTCCCGCTGCCGGTGGTCCCGGTCCCCGTCCCGGTGGCGGCCCCGGTGGCCGTGGTCCCGGTGCGGGCGGTCCGCGTCCCGGTGGCGCCGGTCGTCCCGCGGGCGGCGGCTTCGCCGGCCGTCCGGCCGGTCCGGGCTCGCGTCCCGGCGGCGGTGGCGGCTTCGGCGGCCCGCGTCCGGGTGGCGGCGGCTTCGGCGGCGGTCCGGCCGGTGCCGGTGGCGGCGGTCGTCCCGGCTTCGGCGGTCGTCCCGGTGGTCCCGGTGCCCGTGGTGGCACGCAGGGCGCCTTCGGCCGTCCCGGTGGTCCGGCCCGTCGTGGTCGCAAGTCCAAGCGTCAGAGGCGCCAGGAGTACGAGGCCATGCAGGCCCCGTCCGTCGGCGGCGTGATGCTGCCTCGCGGCCAGGGCGAGACCGTTCGCCTGTCGCGCGGTGCCTCCCTCACCGACTTCGCGGAGAAGATCAACGCCAACCCGGCGTCGCTCGTCGCCGTGATGATGAACCTCGGCGAGATGGTCACTGCCACGCAGTCCGTCTCCGACGAGACGCTCGAGATGCTGGCCGGCGAGATGAACTACGTCGTTCAGATCGTCAGCCCGGAGGAAGAGGACCGCGAGCTCCTCGAGGGCTTCGACATCGAGTTCGGCGAGGACGAGGGCGGCGAGGAATACCTCATGCCGCGTCCGCCGGTCGTGACCGTCATGGGTCACGTCGACCACGGTAAGACCCGACTGCTCGACGCCATCCGCAAGACGAACGTCGTTGCGGGCGAGGCCGGCGGCATCACGCAGCACATCGGTGCGTACCAGGTCTCCACCGAGGTGAACGACGAAGAGCGTCGCATCACCTTCATCGACACCCCGGGTCACGAGGCGTTCACCGCCATGCGTGCCCGTGGTGCCAAGTCGACCGACATCGCGATCCTCGTGGTCGCGGCCAACGACGGCGTCATGCCGCAGACGATCGAGGCGCTCAACCACGCCAAGGCCGCCGGCGTCCCGATCGTCGTCGCGGTCAACAAGATCGACGTCGAGGGTGCCGACCCGGTCAAGGTGCGCGGTCAGCTCACCGAGTTCGGTCTGGTCGCCGAGGAGTACGGCGGCGACACGATGTTCGTCGACATCTCCGCCAAGCAGGGTCTGCACATCGACTCCCTGCTCGAGGCCGTCGTCCTCACCGCCGACGCCTCGCTCGACCTCCGCGCCAACCCGGAGCAGGACGCTCAGGGTATTGCGATCGAGTCCCACCTCGACCGCGGCCGCGGTGCCGTCGCCACCGTCCTCGTCCAGCGCGGTACCCTCCGCGTCGGCGACACGATGGTCGTGGGCGACGCCTACGGCCGAGTGCGCGCCATGCTCGACGACAAGGGCAACAACGTCGAGGAAGCGGGTCCGTCGACCCCCGTCCTGGTCCTGGGTCTCACCAACGTCCCCGGCGCCGGCGACAACTTCCTCGTCGTCGACGAGGACCGTACGGCCCGTCAGATCGCCGAGAAGCGTGCTGCGCGTGAGCGCAACGCCAACTTCGCCAAGCGCGTCCGTCGCGTGTCCCTCGAGGACCTCGACTCCGTGCTCAAGGCCGGTCTGGTCCAGGAACTCAACCTCATCATCAAGGGCGACGCGTCCGGTGCGGTCGAGGCTCTCGAGTCCTCGCTGCTCCAGCTCGACGTCGGTGAAGAGGTCGACATCCGGGTCCTGCACCGCGGTGTGGGTGCGGTCACCGAGTCCGACATCTCGCTGGCGATGGGCTCCGACGCCATCGTCATCGGTTACAACGTCCGTGCGGCCGGCCGTGCCGCGCAGATGGCGGACCGCGAGGGCGTCGACGTTCGCTACTACTCGGTGATCTACCAGGCCATCGAGGAGATCGAGGCGGCCCTGAAGGGTCTCCTCAAGCCGGAGTACGAAGAGGTCGAGCTCGGTACGGCGGAGGTCCGCGAGATCTTCCGCTCGTCCAAGCTGGGCAACATCGCCGGTGTCCTCATCCGGTCCGGCGAGGTCAAGCGCAACACCAAGGCGCGGCTCCTGCGCGATGGCAAGGTCATCGCCGAGAACCTCACCATCTCCGGTCTGCGCCGCTTCAAGGACGACGTCACCGAGATTCGCGAAGGCTTCGAGGGCGGTATCAACCTCGGCAGCTACAACGACATCAAGATCGACGACGTCATCGCGACGTACGAGATGCGCGAGAAGCCCCGCGCGTAAGCGCGAGGCGGTTCGCACCGTGTCGTAACTCGTAACACCGGGGCCGGTCGGCGGAATATCCGTCGATCGGCCCCGGCCGTTGCGTGTACGGTTCTGGTGACCCGGCCGCGCGAGCACCGGGTGATCCTGCCGGGCGACGGCCCGGCAGGCCACCGAACCCGCACCGGCGGGATATCCGGAACTGCATGTACGTGGGGACTCTGTCCTTCGACCTGCTCCTCGGCGACGTCCACTCGCTGAAGGAGAAACGCTCCGTCGTCCGGCCCATCGTCGCCGAGCTCCAACGAAAGTTCTCCGTGAGCGCGGCTGAAGTGGGCGACCAGGACCTGCACCGCAGGGCCCGTATAGGGGTCGCTCTGGTGAGCGGGGACGCGGGGTTCCTCTCGGATGTACTGGACCGCTGCGAGCGGCTGGTCGCGGCACGTCCGGAAGTGGAGCTGCTGTCCGTACGACGGCGCTTCCACGGTGATGAAGACTGATAGCAAGACATAAGAAGGAGACGGACCAGTGGCCGACAATGCGCGGGCGAAGAAGCTGGCGGACCTCATCCGGGAGGTGGTGGCGGAGAAGCTGCAGCGCGGTGTCAAGGACCCCCGCCTCGGTACGCACGTGACCATCACGGACACCAGGGTCACCGGCGACCTGCGGGAGGCCACGGTCTTCTACACGGTCTACGGTGACGACGAGGACCGGGCCAGCGCGGCAGCGGGCCTGGAGAGCGCGAAGGGCGTCCTGCGCTCCGCGGTCGGCCGGGCGGCGGGAACCAAGTTCACGCCCACCCTGACCTTCGTCGCGGACGCCCTCCCGGAGAACGCCAAGACCATCGAGGACCTCCTCGAGAAGGCGCGCACCTCCGACGCCCAGGTGCGCGAGGTCTCCTCCGGCGCCCAGTACGCCGGCGACGCCGACCCGTACAAGAAGCCGGGCGAGGACGCCGACGACTCCGACGAGGACGCAGCCGCGGAATGAGCACCAACGCAGGGAAGACGCCGGACGGCCTTGTCATCGTCGACAAGCCGTCCGGCTTCACTTCGCACGACGTGGTCGCCAAGATGCGCGGGATCGCCAGGACCCGCCGCGTCGGCCACGCCGGCACGCTCGACCCGATGGCGACGGGCGTGCTGGTCCTGGGCGTCGAGAAGGCCACCAAGCTCCTCGGCCACCTCGCGCTCACGGAGAAGGAGTACCTCGGCACGATCCGGCTGGGCCAGAACACCCTGACGGACGACGCCGAAGGCGAGATCACCTCCTCTACGGACGCCACCGGGGTCACCCGGGACGCCGTGGACGCGGGCGTCGCCAAGCTGTCCGGCGAGATCATGCAGGTCCCGTCCAAGGTCAGCGCCATCAAGATCAAGGGAGTGCGCTCCTACAAGCGCGCACGGGACGGCGAGGACTTCGAGATCCCGGCCCGGCCGGTGACCGTCTCCTCCTTCCAGGTGTACGACATGCGGGAGGCGGAGGCCGAGGACGGCACCAAGGTCGTCGACCTCGTCGTCTCCGTCGTCTGCTCCAGCGGTACGTACATCCGCGCCCTCGCCCGCGACCTGGGCGCGGACCTCGGCGTCGGCGGGCACCTGACCGCGCTGCGGCGCACCCGGGTGGGCCCGTACAAGCTCGACCGGGCGCGGACCCTGGACCAGCTCCAGGAGGAGCTGACCGTCATGCCCATCGGCGAGGCGGCCGCCGCGGCCTTCCCGCGCTGGGACCTGGACGCCCGGCGGGCCTCGCTGCTCGCCAACGGCGTGCGGATCGACATGCCGGAGGAGTACGAGGCCGGCCGTACGGTCGCGGTCTTCGGGCCGCAGGGCCAGCTGCTCGGCCTCGTCGAGAGCAAGAACGGGAAGGCGAAGTCCCTCGCGGTCTTCGTCTGATCGTTGACGTGGAGCGGTGAGCGCACATGCACTGCTGCTCACCGCTCCACGACCCCCCTCGGGTAGGTCTCTATCCATCCGGACGCCCTTATTCACCCGTCCGAGCAGGCGCTCGGAGTGAATGGAGGGAGCGTAAGGGGGCGCGTTCGCCTCGCGTGCTTTCCGAGCTGATCTTCACCTGCCTACCGTCGTGAACACGGGGAGTTGCGGGGGAGTGGTGCGGCCATGGCGGAGCTCGTCAAGATCTGCGATCCCGCCGGGCGGGTGCGCGGCAGCGGATTCGTCGCCGACGACCGCGGAACCGTGGTCACCAGCCACGAGGCCGTCGAGGGCCTGACCCGGATGGTCCTGCACGGCCCCGGGCGGACCTGGCCGGCCGAGGCGGCGGACGTCACCGCACTGCCGGGGCTGGCACTGGCGCTCGTACGGTCCGACGGACTCGGCATGAGGCCGCTGCCGGTCGCGATGCGCGAGGTGATCGAACCGGGGACCTACGTACGGCTGCCCGCGCGGGGCTGGCGCCAGGCGCGGGTCCTGGGGGGCGCGCAGGTCACGTACCCGGCGGTGGAGCTGGCGATCGGCACGGACGGCCGGGACGCCCTGCTGCTGGGCGGGGAGGCCTGCGGGGGCCCGGTGCTCGACGCCCGAACCGGAGCGGTGCTCGCGGTCCTGGGCACCGCTCTGCAGGCGGAACACCGCTCGGCACCCTTCGCGGTGGCCCTGCGCACCGCTGCCGCCGCCGACCCGGGCGGCCCCCTGGCCGCCCTGCTGGAGCGCAACGCCGCCACCGTGCCGGGCCACGGCCCCGACCTGAACCTCGCCGGAGCCCTGGAACTCACCGCGACCACCCTGGGCACGGCCTTCCCCTCCGACGCCTCCGAGCCGGTGGAACGGTCAGCTGCCACGGCCGAACTGGCGGCCTTCACGGAGGGCGACCGCCCGGTCCTGGGCCTGGTCGGAGAACCCGGCACGGGCCGAACCACCACCCTCGCGGCCCTGGCCGTACGCCGCGCCCACGGCCCCCGCCCCGCCCCGAC
>NZ_JARAYQ010000099.1:0-28159 GCF_033794505.1 Streptomyces sp. MB09-01
CACCCACCCCGACCTTGTTGCCGCTGCCCGTTCCGACACCGACACCGACAGCTGTTTCGAAGCCGACGCCCAAGCCGACGCCGCAGCCGTCTCTGCTTCCCGCCCCCGCGCGTCCGGTCGTGCCCCGGGTTCCGGCCACCGACCCCGGCATCGGACAGAACTTCGACGGCATCCCGGTCGTCGGCCGCATGTTCCTCGTCAAGGGCGGCGGATCCTACTTCTGCACCGCGAGCGTGGTCACCTCCCCCGGCCGCAACCTCGTGCTCAGCGCGGCGCACTGCCTGCTCGGCTCGGACACCCAGCAGGTGGCCTTCGTACCGCGGTACACGAAGGCGAAGCCGCAGCCGTACGGCATGTTCCCGGTCCTCCGGGACTCGGCCGGACGCTCCAGGATCTGGATCGACCCGCGCTACCGCTCCCAGGGCCCCGACCGCGCCGCCGCCCTCGACGTGGCCTTCGCCCAGGTGGGGCCCGACGCGCGCGGCTTCCCGGTGCAGGACGTGGTCGGCGGGAACCGGTTGGTCACGGGCGCCGGTTACGCACACGCGAAGGTGTCGCTCATCGGGTACCCGTCCTCCGCCGCCCGTCCGCGCCTGTGCGTGAACCGGACGACGAAGTTCACCAGCAAGGTCGCGCGGATCCCGGGCTCGTTCCTGCGCATCGCCTGCACCGGCTACCCCGGCGGGACCAGCGGCGGCCCGTTCCTGCTCCGCTACAACGGGCAGACGGGGACCGGTGACGTGGTGGGGGTCATCGGAGGCTGGAAGACGGGCGGGGACACCGCGGACACCTCCTACAGCTCCTACTTCGGCACGGACATCAGGAAGTTGTACGAGAAGGCGGTTGCCGGGGCGAAGGCGCGGTGAGCACCCGCACCCAGCGGGTCCTGCGCGGGTTCCCGACCGTGCGCGGCGTCGCCGGGAGCCCGTCGCCGGTGGCCACGTCGGCGGTGGCGAGGCCGAGCCGGCGGCGCAGGTCGGCGAGGGCGGCGTGGACGGGCGCCAGGACGACCTCGGCCCCCGGGTCGATGGACGCGAGGGCGTGGGCGGTGGTCTCGATCGCCTCGGCGGCGTCCTCGGCCGCGGTCCGGCTCCACCCCCCGGGTGCTCCGATGCCCCAGGGCGCGATGGTGTCGTAGAGGTGGCAGGCGGCATCGGCCACGGCGTCGGCCCGTTCCCCGACGCCCGGCGCCGCGATGGTCGGCAGTTCCATGCCGGATCAACGAGCCGGTCCCGCCCGGGGGTACGACCGGATGCACGCGGGGCCGGCCGGTGCCCGGCGGATCGGCCCGCCCGGCGCGTCGGCCCGCCCGTGAAACGGCCTGGCGCGCGGTCGTGGCCCGGAGGATCCGGCGGGCCACGGTGGCGGCCCCGGCGAGCGCCAGGGCCGCAGGACCCCGTCGCGGCGCGGCCGGCCGCGCACCGGGGGTGCGTCCTCCCCGAACCCATCTCAGTTGAACCGTCCGAGCGCCGGCAAGCATTTCCCCGTCTCAGCGGCGTGGAATGCCCGCCAGTAGAGTCGGTCCGGAGAGAACGCGGATCTGGGGGACTCATGACGGCTGCGGATGCACCACCCATCGTCTTCGTACACGGGACACGACTCAGCGCGGGTCAATGGAGCCCACAACTCACCGCTCTCCAGGAAGACTTTCGGGTAGCCGCCGTTGACCTGCCAGGCCACGGAACGCGCGCTGCTCATCCCTGGAGTCTGAACGCGGCGACGGAGATCATCTCTTCTACGGTGGACTCACTCGACCGCGGACCGGCTCTGGTCGTCGGGCACTCGCTCGGCGGATACGCCTCGCTGGAGTTCGCACGACGCTGCCCGGAGCAGCTGCGCGGGCTGGTTCTTGCGGGGGCCAGCGCCTCGACGTGTGGCCCGTGGGCAACGCCGTATCGGTGGATCGCCGGGCTTGTCCCTCGCATATCGGCGGACCGGTTGACCCGCTGGAACGACAGGTTGCTACGTCGGCTCTACTCTCCCGAAGTGGTGGACTCCACCATCCGCGCCGGCTACGCCTTCCACACTCTGCCGGCCGCCTGGGGCGAGGTGCTGGGCCGCTTCGACGCGGATGCGATGCGCCATGTGTCGGCTCCCGTACTCATCCTGAACGGCGAGAAGGACACCGTCTTCCGGTCCGGCGAGACGGACTTCGCCCGCGCGCATCCGGACGCCCGCATCGAATTGATCCCGCGGGCAAGACATCTCGCCAACTTCGACGACCCAGAGGCCTTCACCGACGCCGTCCGCCGCTTCGCCCTGCAACTACCTGCTCGCAGCTGACCGCGCGCCCGAGCAGGCCCGTGCGGTGACGAGAAGAGCGAGTTCAAGGAGATCACCCTGAGCGGCCGGACGGTCACCGCGGGCGGTCTCTACGGCGGCGCGGCCTGGAACCTCGGTGACGGAAAGAGCCTGTAGGTCCCGCAGATCGACGCCAACGGCTGCCGCGACCGCGGCGACGCGGGCGGCCCGGGTCTCGCGGTCATCCGCGGTGCGGCGAGCCCGGCCCACGCCAGTCTCGTCTCCAGCTGGTCACTCGTCGTCGCCACCGACCTGGGCGGCTCCGGGAAGGTCACCGACCTCTTCCCGATCGACGCCAAGACCGGTGAACCGCACGGCCCGGATCGCGCTCGCCAAGGGGCTCTACGACCCCAGCTGCGACGTCTTCGCCGTCGAGTCCTGCTCGGAGATCGAGGTCGGCGACGGCCTGGTCTACCTGCCGACGGCGGAGCACCAGAGCACCGGGTCCTCGGCATTCAACCGGACCAACGGGATCGTCTCCTTCAAGACGGACTGACCGGCCACGGGCCGACGGTCGGAGGCAGACGAAAGGGGGTGTCACCCGCATGCGGGTGACACCCCCTCGCCGTGCGTCCTACATGGAGGAGTCGTCGAAGGGGTTGTTCATCACACCCGAGGCCTCGCAGCTCGCGATCACGCCGCTGCTGGCGCCGATCTTGCAGACCTCGAAGTAGGCGTTGTCGATCCAGCCGGCCTCCAAGTACGTGCTCCACGAGGCGCTCGTCTGGCCGCTGGGCACGGTCCGCATCTTCCAGACCTTGTGGCCGCTTTCGCCGTTGGTGATGAGGCGGATGCCGACGACGTAGCCGTCGGACGCGCGGTCCTGGGCGACGATCTGGATCGGGTCGAGACGGTAGGGGTTGATCCGCCAGCCGATGACCATCCGCCCGTAGTACGAGTTGGTCGAGACCGTTTCCTCGGTGCCGGACGCCGCGGCCGCGGGGCTGGCGATGAGCGGAATGACGACGGTGGCCAGAGCCGCGGCGGTGGCGACGAGACTGCTCTTGAGGCGCAAGGATCCCCCAGGGAAACTGTGTTGGCTGAAAATGCCTACTCTAGCTCGAATCTGATCTCGCCTGACCGTGTCTCAACTCGCCTCACCCGGGGCGCTGTTCGCCCCCCCGTGGTGGGGTTCTCGCCGCCAACCGGCACACAGCGCCGAACAAGCGCGTGGCTCGCCGTGTCAGCAGCGGTCGGCGTTGGGGGCCGGAAGGGCGTACGAGTCATGGTGGTCGACGGACACCGGCCGCCGGCCGAGGCGCTCGCCTCGGCCCTGAAGCTGCACGGACACCGGGTGCTGGCCGCGGCCGCACCGCCGGCAGGGGCCGCCGAGCTCGTGATCAGCCGCACTCCCGAGGTCTGCCTGCCGGGTACCGCGACCCCCGCCGAGCCCGGCGTGTTCGACCCCGTCGTGCGCATCGAGCGGGAGCGCCCGCAGATCGCCGTCGTCGCGCTCGGCCCGGTGCTGAGCCCGCGCGATCAGTGCAGCTGGGTGTGGTGGCATTCTTCTGCCGAGCGAGGCCGTCGGCGCTTCGTGCCGGGGCGTCGTTCTCGGCTTGCCGAGCATCGGTCTGATGAGGCGGTTGACCGTTCACGAGGTGGCTTCACGACGAAGATTCATCTGACGAGTACGGAAGCCGTCGCCCGCTGGCCGTTCTGACCACCCCGGGGCAGTGGGGTGACGCTTCACAGTTGATCGCGGTCTTGGATCGCATCCGTGTTCCGCGTCCAGCTGGTGGTCACCCGCGTACGAGGCCGGACCACGTATGTGGCGACAAGGCATATAGCTCGCGTCAGAACCGCCGATATCTGCGGCGACGGCAGATTCAGCACACGATTACTGAGCGCCGGGACCAGCGAGCCGACCGGCTTCGGCTCGGGAGCCGAGGCGGCCGTCCCACTGGCTGTGATCGCGCGCGGTATACCCGCAGGAACGAGGTTGAGCGGTGCATCAACGCGCTCAAAGGCTCCAGAGCCGTCGCGACTCGGTATGACGGGAGAGGCTACGTCTTCCATGGAGCGGCCACTCTGGCCGCGATTCGCCTGTGGCTCCGTTACTGATCTCTCAGGCCGCGGGCTGGAACGCCAATGCTCCGTCGCATGATGCGGCGCATCTCGCTCAGCTGCTCCCAGAGCTCCACGATCTGAGTGTGCGCATGCTCCAGGGACTCGCCCTCGCGACGCGGCGGGATCCTACCGTCAAGACGCTTGAGGACCCCATAGATCCGGCTGAGCCTGCGGTGGACGTCGTCGGCGGCGGTGAGCGCGTCGTCCGGGTGCCGCCGGCCGGCTGACGCGACCCGCATCTGCGCCTCGGAGTAGCTCGTACGGTGCTCGCGCCGCGCGTCGTCCAGACGCGACCTCAGATCATCCGTGACGTGGTCGGCCCGGAGCGCGTAACAGAAGTTGTTCAGCTCAGAGTGGTACTCGAGGGAAGCGGTATTCAGCATGATGTAGCAGGTCCGAACGGCCTCCTCCACCGCACGCTTCGTCTCGTACTGCCGCTCCTCGGCACGCTGCCGCTCGGAGTGGTCCAACTCCTTTGACTTCGCCTTTTCGGCGAGCCTCTGCGCCATGGTTCCTGATAAGAGCGTGCTGACGATGTGGGTCGGATCGGTCGACAACTGGCTGAACGTCACGCCCACCTAGGATTCCGTGTCCGTGAGCCGCACGGGCAACGCGTACCCGGACATGGAGGTCGTGCAGTACCTCAGAAGCCGCGGTGGTCGCCCACGACAGCATGGCCCACACCAGCGGCTACGATGCCCCCGATGGTCTCGACGGCCTCTTCTACAAGGACCGTGACGACCGGACGTGGACCAATGGCATCTGTACGAAGAGCTGCTGAGATGAGGAAGCTGCCATGAGTACGGGAAGATGGCTGTGGGTCTGCCTACTGCGCTACGTCATGACCGCCGCTCTCGGCTGGGTGGCCGCGGCCCTGGTGCTGCCCGTTCTGGGCGACGATCCCTTCTGGGCGTCGTTCGGCGCGGGGCTGGGAGCGGGGATGATCGTGGTGCCGCTCCTGACGGTCGTGACCATGTTCGTACTCGTCCTGCTGGCCGGTCGGCGGTTCGAGCCGCCGACCGGCGGTCCCTCGCGGATCCGGGGCGGCTGGCTGATCGTGCTGCCCCTGGTCCTGCTGCTGCCCGTGGCCCTGCTCGTGCCACTGCAGTACCTGATCGTGCTCGGCGCGCAGCTCGTGTACCTGGTGTGGGTGCTGCCCTGCCAGGACGCCCGCGACACGGCGGACGTGCTGCGCTCGCTCGCCGACCCGGCCGTCCCCGCGGAGCAGCGGGCCCGGATGGCACGGGCGGTCGCGGGACTGCAGGGCAGGCCGGTCGTCGAAGCCCTGGTGCAGACCTCGGCCGACGCGGAGCCGGAGGTCGCCGAAGCGGGTCTGGAGACCCTCTGCACCATCTGGCGGCGCGACGGAGTCGTCGGCGAGGACCTGCTGCTGAAGCTCGGCCCGCAGGCCCAGGACCGCGTCCGGGCCCTCGGCGTCAGGGTGCGGAGCCCTTGGTGAGAACGGCGGCGATCGGCCCCGCATGACACGGGGCCGGGCCTCTTTTCTCTTCCCGGGGTCAAGGGCACTGTCGGCCGCGGGGTCATGCGCTCCCGTGCGGCTCCCCGAAGGCGGAGGCGTCCCGGGAGCTGGGCAGCGACCTTGCCCACGACGACCCCAACGCCTGATCAGCACTTCACGTCGCGTCCGGGAGGCCGCTCGTGCAGCGGCCGCCCTTGGCCAGGCCAGATGCCCGACAGGCGGCGGCTCAGCTATTCCCGAGGCCTCCAGCGACGGCTGCGTCGAATAGCGTTGCAGTTGGCCGGACGGGCCGGCTACAACGCTCCACAACCGGGCCCCGGCCGTCAGCTGGAGCGAGGGGGCGACTGGATGAGGTGGCGACGTGACTCGTCCCGTACGGGCCGGAACCTGTCATTCGGCCTGGTCAGGCCCCCGGTAGGGGCCTCTACACGGCCACCTCCAGCCACACGATCCACTTCCCACCAGCTCCAACCCGGGACCGGGACCGGATCCGCAACCGACGGGTGAACGAGCGGACCGGCGACGAGGTCGACCTCTCCGACATCGTCAAGGGCTACGACGTAGGCGGGGAGTACGTGCTCGTGCAGCCGAAGGAACTGGACGAGATCGCGCCGGGCCGCTCCCGCTCGCTGGAGATCGCCGGCTTCGTCGACCTGGCGGAGGGGGGCCCGATCTTCTTCGACAAGACCTGCCACCTGGGACCGCGGGGCGCCGAGTACGGCAAGGTCTACAGCCTCCTCGAACAGGCGCTCGCGAAGACCGGCAAGGCGGGCATCGCCACGTTCGTGATGCGCCAGAACGAACACCTGGTCGCCCTCAAGGCCGAGAACGGCCTCCTGACCTGCACACCCTGCACTGGGCCGACGAGATCCGAGACCCCCACAAGGAGATCGAGACCCTCCCCGGCAAGGCGAAGACCTCCGACAAGGAGCTGACCATGGCCGAGCAGCTCATCGAAGCCCTGACAATGAAGTGGGACCCCGAGCAGTTCCACGAAACCTTCCAGGAGAAGGCCGCCGCCATGATCGAGGCCAAGCAGGCCGGCGAGACCGGCGAGACCGTCGAGCAGGCCGAGCCGGCGTCCGAGCCGACCGGCGTGGTCGACCTCAAGGAGGCGCTGCGCGCCAGCGTCCAGCGGGCCGGAAGCCCAAGCCCGCCGGCGACAAGGCCACCACCTCCAGCAAGACGACCGAGAAGAGGCCTGCGGCGAAGAAGCGGATCCGCGCCGAAGGAAGACCTGAGCGGCCTGTCGAAGGCCGACCTCTACCAGAAGGCCGCCGCCGACATTCCCGGCCGCTCGCATATGGCTCGCGATGAGCTCGTGAAAGCACTGTCCTCATCCCGGACATGAGCGCGAAAGGGAGGCATGCAGGGTGGCGTTGCGACCGCCGGTGGAGCCGATGCTGGCACAGGCCGTGGAGTCGGTGCCGGGCCCCGGAGTGCTGGGCGAGCTGGCGTTCGAGCAGAAGTTTGACGGCTACCGGACCCTGCTGTTCACCCCCACCGAGCCGGACGGCAGGTTGCTGCTGCAGACGCGGCGCGGGGCGCTGGTCCAGGACCGGTTCCCGGACCTGGTCGCCGCGGCGGACAAGCTGCCCGCCGGCCTCGTGCTGGACGGGGAGCTCGTCGTCTGGGACACGAAGGCGGACCAGCTGTACTTCGAGGGACTGCAGCGCCGCACCGCTGCCAGCGCCCGCAGCGCGCGCAGGCTCGCCGCACGGCTACCCGCGTTCTTCATCGCCTTCGACATCCTGCAGCAGGACGAAAGCGAGCTGATCAGCTACCCCTACCGTCAACGCCGCCTCCGGCTGGAAGCCCTGTTCGCCGGGCACCGGCTCTCGGCGCCCTGGACGCTCTGCCCGATGACGACAGACCTGATCAAGGCGCAGCAGTGGCTGGAGTCCTGGACCGAGATCTCCGGGGTCGAAGGCATCGTGGTCAAAGCCATGAACCAGCCCTACCTGCCAGGACACAGAGGTTGGTACAAACTCCGCCGCCGCGACACGACCGAAGCGATCATCGGCGCCGTTACGGGGACCCTGATCCGGCCCCAGCTGCTCCTCCTGGGCCGACGCGATGAGACCGGGCTCCTCCAGCCAGTCGGCCGCACCGCCCCCCTGCGCCCCGAAGCGGCGCGCCTGGTCGGCGGGAACGTGACCGCGGCCGGGACCGGACATCCGTGGTCAGGGCGGCGCTTCGCCTCGGCGTGGGGCAGCCGCGAGGTTCTGGAGGTGACCCTCGTCCGCCCCGAACTGGTCGCGGAGATCAGCGCCGATACCGCCGTCGACCGGGGCGGCGTCTTCCGGCACCCCGTCCGCTTCAAACGGCTGCGCCTGGACGTGACCGTGGAGGAGGTGCCGCTGTTCAGCGCCGGTCCCAGCGCTGCCACCGGCTGAAGGGTTGGGGTGAGCACCTGCACGGAGGGGGAGGAAAGACAGGTGCCCACGGGCGACGGCCGGGGCCGCTCACAGAGCCGGCCGCCGTCTCCAGCTTAAGTTCACCCCCCGCTCGGAGTCACATGCCTGCCGCGCTTCGGAAGAGGCGAGGCGAGCCTCGGCTCACCGCATCGGCGTGGACAGCAGGCAGAGCGTCCTGCGCACGCGAGGAAACAGAAGGCGCGCCGTGCTGGGCCCCGGCCACTCCACCGCGTGAGGCGCGGGGCAGCATCCGGCGGCGAAGTCCTCGCTGTCCCGTGCGCGCTGGGCCCGTTCCTCGATGAGCCGGCGGAAGCCCTCCAGGGCGTACCGCTCGCCGGTGGCCGAGCCAGGCCCGGGGATGCCGGCGACCTCGGCCATGCACAGCTGATCGGGGCTGCCAGCCGGTGACCAGCACCCTCAGGCTCAGGCGCTCCGCACGCCGGCCCACGTCCAGGAGGTGGAGCAGGCCGTCGGCGTCCATGAACGCGCCACCGTGCAGGTCCACCGAGCTCCCGCTCATCGCCGGTGACAGCGGCCGGCGCTTGCCGGAGCGTGTCGCCCGCGCCCCCGTCGAGTTCCCCGCTGGCGCTGACCAGGACCGAGGGGCCGCACTGCTGGATGTCCACAGTGATCAATGGTTCTCCGCCGGCCGCCGCAGGCTTCCGTGCCTGCGGGCTTCCATCCGCCGTCGCGGTCCCCGGCGCCGGGGCGAGCCACGCTGAAGTGCGCGGGCAGGCCATGGCGCCGGGGTGGTTGTGGGGCGAATGCCGTTATCGGTCCGGGGCAGGGGGCACCCATAGGTCCCGTGGCCTGTCCGCGTGAGAGGGCTGGCCCGCACCCGTGCAGACGAGGACGAAGGAGTACGACGGATGACAACGGCTCGCGAGATCATGACGGCGGACGCGACGTGCATCGGCGCCCAGGAGACGGTCCTTGAGGCCGCGAAGAAGATGACCCAGCTGGGCGTCGGCGCGCTGCCGATCTGCGGCACGGACGAGAAGCTCAAGGGCATGCTCACCGACCGGGACATCGTGGTGAAGGTCCTGGGCGCGGGCAAGGACCCGGGTTCGGTGAAGGCGGGCGACCTCGCCCAGGGCGAGGCCGTGACCATCGGCGCCGACGACGACGCCGCAGAGATCCTGCGCACCATGAGCGAGCACCAGGTTCGCCGGCTGCCCGTCATCGACGGGCACACGCTGGTCGGCATCGTCGCGCTGGCCGACGTCGCCCGCGCGCTGCCGGACGCGAAGGTCGGCGACCTGCTCCAGACGATCTCGCAGAGCTGACCAGCCCGCGTCCTGAACGCATACGGCAGAGGGGGTGTCGGCATGGCTTCGGCCCGGCGGCGGCCGCTCCGGCGGAGGCCGCCGGCAAGGTCGGGCTGCCTGCGGACGAGTACGTCACGGGCCGCGATCCGGTCGTACCGGGCGGCGCCGACGGCCGCGACCCGTCCACGGGCGATCAAGAATCCCAACCGGTGGCCCGTGCTGCGGACCCGCGCCAAGCGGGGTGCGGTCGAGCCGGGCCGCTGGGTCCTCAACCGGACCAAGGGGGCCAAGACCAACCGGCGGGCGGGCGGTGCGACCTGCGCTCGGGGATAGAGCCTTAGGCTGATCTTATATCTCCTGCCGTTTGGTGTGAATGTCATTTCAGAGCACAGGGGCATGCTCGGCATAATCACGGCGAATGAGACCCTCCGCCGGTCCCCGTGTCCCTCAGTGGTGTCGGTTAGCTCCACGGCGAAGAACATTTGGACGTAGGAGATGGGATCCGACGACCTGTTCATCAAGTGCAGGCGGGGCGAACCGTCCGGCTGGAGGTCCGCCCAGTTGGAGAACCTCTGCCACGCAACAGGTGTGGCGCGGGGTGGTTTCAGTCGGAGGCCCACTTGGTCGTCTTCTCGGCCGCGGTCTTCTTCGCGGTGGCATCGGCCGTGTTCTTCGTAGCGGCGGTGGTCTTCTTCCCGCCGGCTTCCTTCGGTGATGCGGCGGCAAAAGGTGAAGCCTGGTGGCCAGACGGTTGGTCTCAGCGCCAGTCGTCGATCACATAGGCGTCGGGGTGGCTGTAGCCGGGCTCGTTGGGCCGGTGCATCGTGACGCCCTGCAACCCAGTGCGGAAACCACGGTCGATCAGGCGCCGATAGGCATCCGGGCGGCCCAGGTTCATCCCGGCGTCCAGCTGACTCAGCCCGCGCTCGGCGGCCAGTTGCTCACATGCGTCGAGCAGTCGCTCGAAGTGGTCGGCGGCCTCCGGGCCAGGGCGTACGGTGCCGAATTTGACGAAGCACACGTCCTCGCCGGCCTCCGATCCGGCTCCGCAGTGGCAGACGGCCAGACCATCGAGGTCGGAGCCGCCGCCCTGGAGCAGGATGGTGTCACCGAGCCCCTGCGTGTGCACGGCGACGATCTCGCGTTCCAGGTCCAGGCCCTCGTACACGGCCCCGGTCAGCGCGCGACAGGCACTGAGGCAGGCGGGCTGCTCGGCGGCAGGCAGCTCGCTGTACATCACCCGGCCGGGGAACGCGGAGCTGCCCGAGCTGCCCGCGACTTGCTTCTTCATGATGGCCGTGAGGAATCGGGGCCAGAAACCGTACCTGCGGTAGAGCTCAAGGTGCTTGGGACTGTGCGAGAAGGTGAACAGGCCCAGGTGGCGGTTCCCCCAGGTGTCGAAGCAGTCCATGACCGGATCCATGAGGCGCTTGCCGACGCCCTGGTCCCACAGGTCCGGACGCACGGTCAACGGTCCGAAGTACCCGACGCTGCCCCAGTTGGCGGCGAAGTTCGATCCGGCCAGTTCACCCTCGATCGTCGCTGCGAAGGCCGCTTGCGGATCGGCCGCCCAGCGTGTGCGGACGTAATCGGCGGTCTCGAAGAACGTCTTCGGCTCGGGGACCCCGAGGAACGTCCCGAAGGCGACCCGGAAGATCTCATCGGCCTGATCCAGGTCCGCCTCGGCCAACGGGCGGACCGACACCGGGCCCGCTACGGTCTTCCGCTCCGCTGCAGGTGAGGCCATCGCTCTCTCCTTATGGGACCCCCGTTTCATCACACCACGAGCAGCACCGCATGGCGATGCGAAAGATCCGCCGACAGCGGAGGCCGGGTGACCGAGCCCGATTGCCGTGCCTCCCCGCCCGTGAGCGCAGGACGCCGCCACCGATCACCCGGGTCGGTTAAGTGCTCGGGTGAATTCGCGATTGGCTGCCTGGCTGCCCGTGCTGCTTGCACGTCAACACCTCCGGAGAGCCATGCCGACCTCCTCACCGAGAGAGGGCTGCGGTACGCCACGCCACACATCAGGACCCCCAGAGAACGGCGGTCGCCTCCGTTACCACAAGGCCTGCGAGTTTCAGGGGCGGCTGCGGACTGCTCGGTAGCGTCGTCGGGCCGGGCGGCCGCCGGCTCGACGGCGCGGACGCGAGCAGCTCGCCGAACTTCGGCCGCTCCAGCGGGTGAAGGCGGCTGGAGGTCTCAGCCTGCCCCTCGAAGACAACCGGGGCCTCGATCCCGGCCTCGTCCAGCACCAGGTTCTGGCGGTCGGTCGACTGCTGGTCGGTCGACACCATTGGGGCGGGGCCGGGTCGGTTGGTCCGGGCACGGACGGGCCTGCCGCCGGGCGTCGCGGCGGCGAACGGGGTGAGAGTTCACCGATCCGTTCTCTGGATCGGCCGCGAGGACGGCGGCGTGGTGCTGCGGTCCTGAGATCGGGCCGACGGCACGCCCGGGCAGTGGTGGACCGGTCAAGGGGCCTAACCCATTCTGTGCTCGTCTCCTCGGTCGGGTCGCCGGACGAAGCGAACGACCAGATGCCCCCGGCAGTGAGCTCGATGGCGCCGGTCACCTCGTCGGCTCTTCCCCCCTTTCCCGAGCGCGGCAAACCATCACCGGCATCCAAGGACGGGCTCGCCATAAGGCAGGCAGGCATCGGGATCGCACTAAGCGATATATGGAACGGCGGAATGCACGATACGCCATACGGTCAGCCGTCATGGATTCAGCCGTAAGGCCACGACTTACCAAGTAAGTCAAGACTTACCTTTAAGGAGCTTTGACCGTATGGTGTGGCTCGAATCGAAGGAGCCCCCTGTTGTCGAAAGTGAATGATCCCGCTGTGCGTGCGGTTGAATCTGAGCGGGATTATGTGTCCTCCTTATACGAGTTGCTCACCGAGCGGATTTTCGAGGCTCGAGTACACCGAGCGAGTGTGCTGAAGGCCCCGGCGGAAAGCGCCGGTGAGGCATACGAGAGAGAAATCGCCGCCGAGCGTCTGGCCAAGGAAATCGGCCGGCTTGAGGGCGCCGAAAGCGGGCTGGTCTTCGGGCGCATCGACTGGACGGACGGCACGGCCCTGCGCATCGGGCGGATCGGGCTGCATACGGAGGAGGATGATCTGCCTCTGCTCGTGGACTGGCGCGCGAACGCGGCGCGGCCCTTCTACGAGGCGACGCCGGTCCACCCGATGGGCCTGCGGCGGCGCCGGCACCTGCGCCTCGAGGAGCGCACGGTCATCTCCGTGAGCGACGAACTGCTGGACGGGACCGTCCCGACCGACGAGGACGTCGTGGGGGACGGCCCGCTGACCGAGGCTCTGTCGGCACGGCGTACGGGCAGGATGCACGCGGCCGTCGCGACGCTGCAGGCCGAGCAGGACGAGATCGTCCGCTCCGCCCACCGCGGGGTGACCGTGGTGCAGGGTGGGCCCGGCACCGGCAAGACGGTGGTCGCCCTGCACCGGGCGGCCTACGTCCTGTACGCGTTCCCGCGCGCCGCGGAGGAGGGCGTCCTGGTGGTGGGCCCGAACGCCCGGTTCCTCGACTACATCTCCCAGGTCCTTCCCTCGCTCGGAGAGAACGACGTCGTTCTGGCGACCTGCCGGGAACTGGCCGGAGTGTCCACGGACACGGTGGACCCGTTCGATACGGCGCGTCTCAAGGGCAGCTTCGACTTCGCCGACGCCTTGGCCGGCCTGCTGCGCGTCCACCAAGCCCCCGCCGGTGACTTCACCGTGCGGGTCGGACAGGAACTGGTTCACCTGTCCGGCGAGGAAGTCGCCACGGCACGCGACGCCGCCGTGGCAGCCGCACCGGGGCACAACCCCGCGCGCCAGGTGTTCAAAGAGCTCTTGGTCGATGCCGTCACCGACGCCATGCAACGAGACATGGGCGACCTCCTGGAACAGATCGACGCCGAGGCCGAAAGGATGACGGGCATCAACCTCGACCGGTTCACGGGAGCCGCCCAGCGCCGTGCCGAAGGTGCGGCCGACTCGGGTCCGGTCCACGAGCTGGACCTGGACGCCATCCGAGCCGATCTCCTCGACGACGCCGGCTTCGACCGAGCGGTCGAGGTGTTGTGGCCGCGGCTGGTACCCGGTGACCTCGTGAAGGCGCTCCTGACGGACGCCGACGCTCTCGCCGAGCGCCTGCCCCGCCTGACCGCGCAGGAGCGGTCCCTTCTGCTGCGCGGTCCGGACGACCCGTGGACCGATGCCGATGTGCCGTTGCTGGACGAGGCGGCGAGCCTGGTCGACGGCCCCCGCGAGCGGACGTACGGGCACGTCGTCGTCGACGAGGCGCAGGAACTGACCGCCATGCAGTGGCGCATGATCGTCCGCCGCTGCCCGGCAAGGGCGATGACGCTGGTGGGTGACTTCGCCCAGGCAGGCCCGGTCGCGACAGCACGCGACTGGAAGGAAGCGCTGAGCCCCCACGTCGGACCGCGGTTCACAGTGCACAACCTGACCGTCAGCTACCGGACCACGCAGGAGATCTTGGAGAGCGTCCGGGACCTGCTCACGCAGATCGCTCCGGACCAGAAGCCCACACGGTCACTGCGAAGCGGTGAGAGCCCTCGCACCGTGACCACTCCTCCGGACGGGTTGGTCACCGCCGTCGTTCAGGAGCTCCGCGCCCAGAGCACCGCGCGCCCGGGCGAGCTGCTGGGAGTGATCTGCGCGGACACCAGGGTGAGCGAGCTGACGGCCCAGGGCATCGCTCACCACGCACGCATCGTGCCGGCGTCCGAAGCACGCGGCCTGGAATTCGACGGGGTCGTCGTCATGGACCCCGAGGAAATCATCACGGCCCGCCCCGGTGGGGAAAGGGACTTGTACGTAGCCCTGACCCGGGCCACCAAGCGCCTCTGCACGATCACCGTCCAGCCCGCCTGACGACTCGGCGCCCGCGTCGTCGCCGCGGGCGCACCCGGCGCGGTACAGACACCGGCCCGCGCGCACGGGGCCTCGCCGCCTCACCGCTCGTGGCCGCACCCGGCATCACAGGTAGGGCACGACGCAGGCGGCCATCCGCGGGTGCAGCTGGGGGCCGGTGCCCGCTCGGGCGGGCACCGGCCGTCCGCGTGCGGCGGCCCGGATCACGACCGTCAGCTGGTGACCGGTTACCCGAGAGCTGGCCGCTACCACCCAGTCACCTGCGTTCGAGTCTCTGAGCGATTCGCTGTTCAAGCCTGGCCCGGCTGTCCGGCCACTCCGATGCGGTGATCGAAAAGATCGCTGAGTCACGGAGGAGACCGCCCTCGCCCGGAGCCCACGACCGGGACCAGTTCCGCAGCACGCCTTCGAAACGGGCGCCCACCCCTTCGATCGCAGCCCGACAACGGCTGTTCCGCGCGTCCGTCTTCAAGTCGAGACGTGCTACTCCCCAGTTCTCGAACGCGTGCCCGAACAACAAGTACTTGGCCTCGGTGTTGATCCCAGTGCCCTGAGCCGACGCGGCAAGCCAGGTGTAACCGACCTCGATCGCGCACAGACCCTCTCCCGTCGGCCACAGCCGCGGATCCCAGTAGGCCGTGGCCCCTACCGCCCGCCCCGATCCACGCTCCACCTGCGCGTACGGGGCCAGCTTCCCGGCAGCAGCGCGGGCGAGCTGAGCGTCGATGTATCCCTCGACCTCGGCCGCCGTAGGCACCCACGTGAACCCGTACGAGCTGCGGTCCTCCTCCGCCGCCGCAGCCAAGTCCCCCGCATGGCGGTGACCCAGCGGCTCCAGGCGCACAAGTGTGCCCTCCAGAACCGGTCCCTCAAGCGCGAACTTCATTGATCACCACTCCAGCGTCAGCACAGATTGTTCGCTCTAGACCTCAGGCCTGGACCGCAGGGTTCCAGAGCCATCGCCCCATGTCGCATGAATTACGAAGGGCCAGAGCGCCCCGGCGGTGCGGGCCCGGGACAGGCTGGGGACCGTCACCTCCTGGTGGGCGCCCGCGCGGCCGACGGGCCCGTTCTGCTGCCCAGCGTTGGGTCCGCCAGGACGGTCGTCACTTGGCACGGCCCGGCCGGGAAGCAGCGGCGGTTCGAGCCGACCTCCGCGGACCCGGCAGAAGGCATGTACGCGGCGGAGCTGGTGGGCCGGTGGTCCGGCGAACACCGCGGCCGTGCCCGGAAATGTCCTCCGGTTGGGACACCGTCGGGTCGGGGAGTCTCAGGCCGACCTGCAAACCTCGCGCGAACGATCGTTCACCGGACACCGAAGTCGCCTCCTTTGCCCGCCCCGCCCTGCTGAAGGGCGAGGGCTTGACAGGTGGCCAAGGTGGCGGGGTGGTCCGGGCCGAGCAGCCGCAGATAGTCGTCCACCAGGTCGGTGAGGGTGGCCACGGCGCCGACCGCGTCTCCGGCCTCGGCCTGCCACCGGGCAAGGCGGCCCCGGGTCATCAGGGTATCGGGGTGGTCCGGGCCCAGCACGCGTAGCAGATCAGCTATCAGGTCGGTGAGGGTCGCCACGGCGCCAGCCGCGTCTCCGGCCTCGCCGCGCCACCAGGCGAAGCGGCCGCGGGCCAATAGCGTGTCGGGGTGGTCCGGGCCGAGTTGGTGGCCGGTGGTGGCGGCGAGGCGGTGGTAGTGGTTCCGGGCGGCGGTGACCTGGCCGGTGTCGCCGAGGCTGTTGCCCTTCCGGTACAGCACTGCATGCACGTGTGGCCGGTACAGGGCGTACCCGGCGTGGCCCGCGAGGGTCTCGGTGTTGGCGCGCAGGGCTTGGGCAAGGACGGGTTCACGTTCGATCTCAGGCCAGACGGCGGTCAGGGCGTCGCCGGCGGTGCGCGCGAGTTGGTCACGACGGTCAGGGGCGAGCGAGTCGAGCATGGAGCGCTGGACGAGCTGGTGGACACGCACACCCTGGTGAGGAGCCTCGGGTGTGTGGTCGACCAGGCTCAGGCGGTGCAGGGCCCTCAACGCGCCGGTCGCCTCCTCGGCGGAGACCGCAGGGGATTCTTGGGCGCAGCTGTCACCGGCCTGGGTGGCCCGGTGGGCCGTGAGGTGAGCGAGGGCCGGTGCGCTGGTCAGGACCTCGTGGGGGATGCCATTGGGGTCAAGCATGGCTACGAGCTGGAGCATGGGACGGGCCAGACCCGCGGGGCGGAGCTGGTCCGCGCGCTCCAGCGACAAAAGCCAGGCCGCAGCCACGGTGGTCGGCTGGTCGTCGGGCAAGGTCCCAGGCTCAGGGAGCAGGTCGGCCAGCTGCCGTGCTCGGTCGGCGAGACGAGTGCGGTAGTCGGCTGCGTCAAGGTGGGTGTCGACGAGGTAGGCGGCGGCCTGGGACAGTGCGAGCGGCAGATGTCCGAGATCCTCGGCAAGGTCGGCGAGAGCCTCTGTGGTGCTTCCCCGGCCACCGTGCGCAGCCAGGGCCTGCTGGAGGTAGGCGATGGCCTCGGCCGGGGTGAACAGGCCCACCGGGACCGGCCGGCCGTGTGCGGTCAGGGCGGCATCGCGGCGGCGGGTGGTGATCAGGGTCCGGCCGAGGGCGTGGGCGGGCGGCCACAGGCCGCGCAGGTCCCCCGGGTCGGCCACGTCGTCCAGGACGATCAGCCAGCGTGGCGCTTGCTGGGTGGATTTGGGTTCCAGCCACGCCAGGAACGCCCTCGCGGCCCGCTCCGGATCGGACGGGTCCGCGTGCAGGATGTCGGCGGCGGCCTGGGCGTAGGCGTCGACGACGGCCTGGCGGCTCGCCGCCGTCACCCAGACCAGCAGGTCGACTTTCCCGTTCTCCCATGCGTGGCGGGCGTGGTCGGCGGCCAGCTGGGTCTTGCCGACCCCGCCCATCCCGGCCAGAACCTGCGCCGTCGTACCCGCGCTCGCCCCAGAGCCCCGCAGCCGCACCGCCTCGGCGCGGTCCTGGAACGCAGTAGCCCGCCGGGGAATCAAGCCGACCTGGTGCGGCCACGAGATGGCACCGCGGGGAGCGGCCTGATAGGTGACATGGTCAACGCGGTACGCCGCGAGGCTGCCCTGTACGGCGTGCACGTGCACGCCCTCGGCCGACGGCGCGATGTCGGGAAGGCTTGGGAATGCCGGTCCGCTCAGCCCTGGGACGGATCCGGCATCGGAGGGTGGCCGATGTGTGCCCCTCCCTGCACGACGGCGGCCGCGATCGATCCGCCCTCGGCCTTCACACTGAGGTCCCGCCCCGCGGCCACCGCGCCGACCCCAGCCGCAGCCCCGCCTGCACGCGCACTCTCCTCCAGCAGTGCACGCAGCTCGGCAGCCGCCTCCTCCCGCTCCGTATCGTCCAGACCCTCCAGCAGATCCTCGAAACGGGTCCGCCACGCCCTCTCTTGGAGTTCCTGCTCCCGCTCGGCCCCGCCGCTCGCGGTCAGTTCGGCCGCGGTGCGGTCCAGCCGCTCCAGCTGCACCTGCACCCGCCGGTCGTCGCCGCGCCCGAACCATCGCGCGACCCGGCCCCGGAGCCCCGTCCACGCATCCGTCGTCGCGGCCTGCACCACCGCGGCACCCCCCGCCGCGGCCAACGCAGTCAACGATTCCGCCAGCATTTCACCAACCCCTGTCTCACCAGCTCACCGTCGCCCACGGCCCATCTGGGGCCGTGGGCGACGGTAGTGCCAGCCGATGTGGTGCGCAGCCCTTTTGCCCACGAACATTCTTACCGGGTGCCTGCCGCGCGGGACCGCAGCCGCAGAGCGGCTCGCAGGGGCCCACGTCAGGCCGAAGCCGGCATGCAGCACCGCCTGAGCCTCGTCACCGGGCGACCCAGCATCGGCAGGGAGTGCGGCACGTCACCCTGCACAGCGCGGCCCGCCACCTTCCCGGTCGGCGACTCGGCAAGCACCTCGTCCGGGTGGGCCCCCTCGTAGGCCGCGATGGCGCGCAGCAGCCCGTCGTGCTCGTCGTCACCGAGCGGGGTGTCCCGTCGCCGTAGTACGCGGCCGACGCCGCCAAGGCGTGGTCACGGCCTGCACGTAGGCAGCAGGAGAGAGCAGGGCACTGCTTTCGGTTGAGGGTCATGATCCTGCCCCGCACTGACCACGCCACTGCCCGACCCCGCCTTGCCGCGGCACGCAACCAAGCCGCCCTGCGGCACAGGGCGGGAACGGGGACAGCCTGCTGATCAGCACCGTCGTCACGGCCGGTCGCCCGGGCCGAAACCGGCTCTCGGCGGGTCGCACAGTCGCACAGTCGCACATCGTGACCTGCGGAGGTGTCGCTCGTTCCATCATGTGGCCCGATTTCTACCGGCTGCCCTCAAGGGGGGTACTGTCCTCCGGTCACGGACGGCAAGAGGATCGTCTGTTCAACCCAGGGGAACCACCATGACTGATCTGAACTCGCTGCGGGCAAGCCTTGCGTCAGGTGAGCACGAGTTCGCCGACACCCTGGCCTTCGTCGCCGCGCATTACACGTATCAGCCGCAGGCGTTCCGCAACGGGGAACTGGAAAATGCCGCAGGTGAGAACGAGGGTTCCTGCAAGACGCTGGGACTGGCCCTGATGGAAGGGCTGAGCGACCAAGAGGCGCTGCTGGCATTCGGTGAGCACTATCGCAGTGTGCTGGCGACGCCGAACGACACTGATCACGGCAACATTCGCAACCTCATGGCCCATGGCCTGGCAGGGGTGAACTTCGCCGGGCAGCCGTTGGCCCGCAAGAGCTGAGCAGCGAAATTCGGCCAAGCGCCTGGCTTCGTTCGCTTTCAGGGGTTCCGGCTCAGCTTCCGTGGTGCAGCCACGCTGAGACCGTTTTCGCAGGAGGGCAAAGCCTGCGCGACCGAACATCTGGCGCTTGAGCATCTTGATCCTCTTGACATGTCCTTCGATGACGCCTGAGTTCCAGGACAGGGTCAGGCCGGCGATGACGGGCCCCGAGTCAGCGGTCCGAATGCTGCGCCGTTCAGGTCCGGTCGCGGCCGTGGTCCCGGCCCCTGCGGCGAGCGAGCAGCGGGATGGAGAGCGGAGTCCGCCCGGGACCTTCGCACGTCGACCGGGCGGACCGCCGGTCTCCCTCTCGCCACGCGACGGAAGAGACCGACTCCGAGACCGTGCCCGTCCTCGAGGGTGTACACGAGGCCGTCCACGTGCCGACGTGGCCGGAGGCGTCGTGACCTCGACCGGGCGTGAACCCGGATTCGGAGCGCGTCGCGGCGCCCCAAGTGACCGTGGCCTTCCGGCCCGGGTCTCCCGAGGTGAAGAGCGCCTGGACCGACGGTGCCGTCGGCGAGCGGAAGTTCGGCTTTGTCGGTACGTGCGGGAGCCAGGTTGGGAAGCCGCCGGCGGCGAGGTGACCACGCCGGGCGTGTAGCCGCGGGTCGCGGCAGCCTGCGCTCGGTGGCCGAGGCCGTTCAGGCCGAGGCCGTTCAGGCCGAGGCCGTTCAGGCCGAGGCCGTTCAGGCCGAGGCCGTTCAGGCCGAGGCCGTTCAGGGAGGCTTGGCAGAAGGCCGAGCGCCCGCCGGTGCGGGAGCCGTCGGCGGAGGCGGCCGCGACGACGAGGGCCATGGGGCCGACTGCGGTGGCGAACTCGCGTCCGTCCACGGCTTCCATGCTCCGCCAGACCCGGTCGGGGACGCGGGGGCGGCGCCTGCGCAGCACCGGGGCCCGGGTGCGGGTCCAGCGCGCCACGGTGGCCGCTTCTTCGAGGTCGTACCCGGTCCAGGCGGCGAGCAGTCCGAGGGTGACGGCGCTGCGCGTATCGAGGATGCGTTTATGCCGCAACGGTCTGCAGCCACAAGGGCAGCAGCAGGAGCGACACGAGCGAACTCTTGATCACCAGCGACGCGGAGAGGTCGACGCCCACGTCGTAGCGCTGGGCGAAAATGAAGAGGTTCTGCGGGGTCGGCATCGCCGCGATCAGGACGAGGTACGCCAGCCACTCGCCCCGGACGCCGAAGAGCATCCCGCACACCGCCCACGTCAGCAGCGGGAACGCCAGGCACTTGAAGCCTACGAGGGCCATCTCCTCGCGCGTGGTGCCCCGCAGGTTCAGGCCGAGGCCGCCGAGGTGGAGGCCGAGGGCGAACAGGGCGACCGGCGAGGCGCTGTCGCCGACGAAGGCGGCGCCGTCCAGGACGACCCCCGGCACCTTCACCGAGAGGAGGTTGAGCAGGATCCCCGCGTTGCATGCGAGGACCACCGGAGTGGTGAGCGAGGCACCGACGGCGCGCGCGAGGCGCCGGGCCGGGCCACCCGCGGCAGGGCCCGCGCGGCCCAGTTCCATGAGGGCGATGACGACCAGCGACAGTACGCAGACCTGGAACAGCAGGATCGGGAAGATCGGCGCCGCCGTCCCGAACACGGTGATGAAGACGGGGACGGCGAAGTAGGCAGTGTTGACCTGGACCCCCGCCATCACGCGCAGCGCCACGACGCGGGGCTCCCGGATGCCGTGGACGACGGCCACCACGGCGACCGCCGCGACCGCGAGGGCCGCCGAACCGGCGTAGCCGCCGATCGCCCGCCAGTTGAAGAGGGCCGCGAGGTCGCTGGCGTAGATGTTGCCGAAGAGGTAGCAGGGGACGGCGAAGAGGAAGGCGTAGTCGGAGAAGACCTTCGAGGCCTCGGCCGGGACGATCCTGCGGCGCGCGAGCACCACCCCGCCGCCGAAGGCCAGCAGCACCGGCACCAGCTTCTCCAGCGCGGCTGCCCCACCCATGCCCGTCTTCCCCCATGATCGCCCGACGGGCAGCCTACCCGTACCCCGGTTCGGGCCCGTCGGCGCATAGGCTGGTCCGATCATGAGCGACGAACCCCGCACCCGGCTGTTCGGACGGAACCGCGACCGCACCCGCGCCCCCGCAGCCGGATCACCCGGTGCCCGCGTGCCCGGCGCGCTGGGACAGCTCGCCGTGGTGCTGCGCACGCCAGCCCGGGCGACGCAGCCCCTGTTGGGGCAGGCGCCCAAGCGCTGGCAGCGGACACTGCCGTACGTCGTCGTCGGCATCTTCGTGGTGACGCTGCTGCCGGTGACCATCGCCGTGCTGAGCAACGACTACGGGGTGGACGGCGGCTGGGCGGGCGCGCTCGGGGTGGCTCAGACCGTGCCGCTGCTGCTCGCGGTGGTCCGGCCGCTGCCCGCCTGGGGGCTCGTGCTGGGGGCGAACCTCGTCGGCGCGGTGCTGCTGATCGGGGCCGACGAGGTGGCCGGTCACGCCTGGCCGTGGCCGCCGATGACCATCGTCGGCTACCTGCTGCTGATGGCCTGTCTGGGGCTGCGCGAATCCATCCGGAACCTGGTCGGGGTGTGGCTCGTGACCGGCGGGCTCGGTGCGGTGCTGGGCTTCTCCCAGCCGGCGGGCGTGATGAACTCCGCCGCCCTGCTCTTCGTGCTGAGCGGGGTCATGCTGGTGCTGACGGGCGCGCTGCGCGGTCTGGGCGACGCGCAGCAGCGGATCGCCGAGCAGGAGAGCATCAGCGAGGCGGAGCGCGCCCGGCGGACCCTGCTGGAGGAACGGGCGCGGATCGCCCGCGAGTTGCACGACGTGGTGGCCCACCACATGTCGGTGATCACCGTCCAGGCGGATTCGGCGCCGTACCGGCTGCCGGGCATGCCCGGGCCCGTACAGGAGGAGTTCGCGGCGATCGCGGCCAGTGCCCGGGAGTCGCTGGGCGAGATGCGGCGGCTGTTGACCGTGCTGCGCGGTGACGGGGCGAACGGCGGCGCGGAGGGCGAGCGGGCTCCGCAGCCGGGGATCGACCGGCTCCAGCAGCTGGTCGAGGCGACCGTACGGGCGGGCCAGCCCGTGGAGTTGTCGCTGGCCGCGGGTGCGGCCGGGGCGGCTCCGCCGGCGGTGGACCTGTCGGCGTACCGGATCGTGCAGGAGGCCCTGGCCAATGTGGTGCGGCACGCGCCGGGGGCGCGCACCCGGGTCTCGGTGACGGTCGACGAGGACGAGGTGCTGGTCCTCGTGGTCAACGGTCCGGCCCGGGACGCCGTGGTGGCGCTGGAGAGTTCGGGCACGGGGCACGGCCTGGTGGGGATGCGGGAGCGCGTACGGTTGACCGGCGGGACGCTGGACACCGGATCGCTGCCCGACGGCGGCTTCCGGGTCGCCGCCCGCCTGCCCTTGAACGCCCCGAGCGAGCCGGCCCATCAGAAGGAGGAGGGGAATTGACGATCCGCGTGATCATCGTCGACGACCAGGCCATGGTGCGGGCGGGGTTCGCCGCGCTGCTGTCGGCGCAGGCCGACATCGACGTGGTGGGCGAGGCGCCCGACGGTCGGCAGGGGGTCCAGGTCTCCCGCTCCACGCACCCCGACGTGGTCCTGATGGACGTGCGGATGCCGGAGATGGACGGCCTGACGGCGGCCCGGGAGATCCTCGATCCCCCGCCGGGGGTGGTGCACCGGCCGAAGGTGCTGATGCTGACGACCTTCGACATCGACGACTACGTGTACGAGGCGCTGCGCGCCGGCGCCTCCGGATTCCTGCTGAAGGACGCCCCGCCGGCCGATCTGATCGCGGCGGTACGTGTCGTCGCCTCGGGCGAGGCCTTGCTGGCACCTTCGGTGACCCGGCGGCTCATCGCGGACTTCGTCCAGCAGCGGCCGGCTCCGCGCAAGGACCCGGCGCTGCGGCTGAACGGCCTCACCCCGCGTGAGACCGAGGTACTGGAACTCATCGCACGCGGCCTGTCGAACCAGGAGATCGCGGGGCATCTGGTGCTGGCGGAGCAGACGGTGAAGACCCACATCGGGCGGGTGCTGGCCAAACTCGACCTGCGGGACCGGGCGCAGGCCGTGATCTTCGCCTACGAGGCGGGGCTGGTCCGGCCGGGCGACTCCGGCTGACGGGACGGCGGCGCGGCTCGGCTCTGGATTGCCGGGCAACTCGGCCTGACCGGACGGCCGGACGGCCGGACGGCTCCCGGCGGGGAAGCGCCCCGGCTCCTCCACCCCCTACCCGGGTATGACATCCGACTTGGCACCACGGTCCGACGTACGCGCCGGTACCTCCTTCCTACCTTCCTCCTCGTCACGAGGAGAGGAGAAGGGGCATGCGCCGCTTCGGAAGGACGCTGGTCACGGCCGCGCTGGCGGTGACCGTCGTCGGGGGGACCGCCGGATGGGCCTCGGGCGAGAGCCAGACCGCGGTCACCGGTCCGCCGCCCGGCACGGCCGACTGGCGGGCCGATACGGCGTCCGGCCGGGCACTGCCCGATCCGGCGACCGCGACGCCGCGCGAGGTGGCCCGGTTCTTCGCCGGGCTCGACGACGCGGCGCGCCGGGAACTCCTGCGCGAGCACCCGCTGGTGGTCGGCAATCTGGAGGGGGCTCCGCTCCCCCTGCGGTACGAGGCCAACCGGATCGCGATCGCCGCCACGGGCGAGGCGCGCTACGCCTCGCTCGCCGCGCCGGACCGGCAGATCCTGGCCTTCGACCCGCGCGGCCGGGGTCAGGTCGCCGAGGTGTTCGGGGACCTGGAGCACGCGGAGCACGTCTCGGTGATCGTGCCGGGGTCGGACAACGACGCCACCACCTACGGTGCCCGGCGCAAGCCGAACACCGGCCCGGCCGGGATGGCGGGGGCGCTGCGCGAGGCGACCGGCGGGTTCACCATCGTCGTCGCGTGGATCGGCTACACCACTCCGGTCGGCGTCGGCCTGGACGCGGCCGACGGCCGGCTGGCCACGGCCGGCGCGACCCGCCTGGCCCGGTTCACGGACGGGCTGGACGCGGTCGGCGCGCCCGATCCGGTGCTGTTCTGCCACAGCTACGGTTCGGTGGTGTGCGGGCTGGCGGCCCGGCACACGGACGCCTCCGACATCGTGGCCTTCGGCTCCCCCGGGATGCGCGCCGACACCGCGGCCGGTCTGCGCACCGGCGCCCGCATCTGGGCGGCCCGCGGCCCCTCCGACTGGATCGCGGACGTCCCGAACGTCGAATGCGCCGGGATCGGCCACGGCGCCGACCCCACGTCCGCGGCCTTCGGCGCCCGCCGGGTGCCCGCCGCCGATGTCCAGGGCCACACCGGCTACTTCAAGCCCGGCACGCAGTCCCTGGCGGCCTTCGCCGCGATCGCGAACGGAGAGGGCCGATGAGCGCGGCCGTCGCCCTCGCCCCGCTGAGGAAGACCGCCGAGCGCATCGACCGGCAGACCCCCGCCCACCGCGACCGGGCGGTCGACGGGCTGCGCGCCCTGGCGCTGCTGGCCGTGCCGACCGGCCACTGGCTGCTCGGCGGCTTCACCCTCGACTCCGACGGCGGCCTGCACAACGCCAGCCCGCTGTCGGCGTTCGGCGGGCTGGCTCCGGCCAGTTGGGTGCTGCAGATGCTCGGCATCTTCTTCCTGGTCGGCGGGTACGCCTCGGCGCTCTCCTACCGGCGCCGCCCCGGTTCGGCGGGTGCCTGGCTGAAGGGCAGGATCGTCCGGCTGGGCCGGCCGGTGCTCGGGGTCACCGCGGTGTGGGCGCTGGCCGCGCCGGTGCTGTACGCGGCCGGGGTGCCCGAGGCCTCGCTGCGCACCGGGGCGAAGCTGGTGGTCCAGCCGCTCTGGTTCGTCGGGGTGTACGTGGTGGTCACCGCCCTGACCCCGTACTGCGTGCGGGCGGCGGGCCGCCTGGGCGGCTGGGCCGCGGTCCCCCTGCTCGGTTCGGTGGCCGTGGTGGACTTCCTGCGCTACGGGCCGCTCGCCGGCTCCGTACCGTCCTGGCTCTCCCTCGTGAACATCCTGCCGGGCTGGCTGTTCGCGTACCAGCTGGGCGTCTCCTGGGGCGAGCGGCGGATCGGGCGGCGCGGGGCCTGGCTGCTGCTGGCCGGCGGGACGCTGCTGTTCGCGGCCCTGCTGGCGGTGTTCCACTATCCCCCGTCGATGGTCGGCGTACCGGGTGCGGCGCGGACCAACTCGCATCCGCCGTCGCTGCTGGTACTGGCCCTGGCCTCGGCCCAGTCGGGTGCGGCGATCCTGCTGCGCGACCGGCTGGCGAAGCTGCTGGCCCGGCCGGCCCTGTGGGCTCCGGTGGTCGTGGTCAACCTGTGCGCGATGACGATCCTGTGCTGGCACCAGACGGCCATGCTGGCGGCGGCCGTACCCGGCTCGTTCGCGGGTGAGCTCGCCGGGCTGACGACGGCCCCGGACAGCCCGGGCTGGATCGCGGCGCGGGTGGCGTGGATGCCGGTGTTCGCAGCGCTGCTCGTGGGCATCGCCCGGTACGCGCGCCGGTTCGAGCATCCGCCGAAGGGGGTGCGCGGGAGCCGGGCGCTGCGCCGGACCGTGGCGGGACTGCTGGCGGCGGGGTTCGCGGTGTTCGCACTGGGTCTCGCGTAGCCCCCCGCATACGAAGACGAGAGCGCCGCTCCCCGGAGGAAGCGGCGCTCTCGTCGCGTACGGGTGCTCCGCGTCAAGCGATCGAGGCGGCGACGATCGCGGCCACGGCGAGGTTGCATGCGGACGAGACCCAGACCGCCGGGTGGGGCTCCGGGTCGACGACGATGGCGCCGAGCTTGCCCGGGGTCACGAGGTCGAGCACCAGGAAGGCGACCGCCATCAGGATCAGGCCGAGCAGGCCGAAGGCGGCGGTCGACGCCAGGCCCTTGCCGAAGTCCTGGTAGGTCGTCCAGATCGAGGTGAAGACGATGCCGCCGATGCCGAGGAGCGCGGAGCTGAGGAAGAGGGCCGCGTTGCGGTTGCGCTCCTCCCAGATCTGCTTCGGAAGCTTCCCGGGCGTCAGCACGTCCACGAGGACGATGCCGAGGATCAGCAGGACCAGGCCCAGGGCGCCGTAGGCACTGGTGCGGCCAAGTCCGTTGATGATGTCGCTCATTGAGAAGCCTGTCTCCGCGTGGGTGGGAAAGTATGTGCCGTGGAGAGGCCGAATCTATCGCACGGCTCTCCGGCGGACCATGGGGAGGTCAGCAGATGGTAAAGGTCAGGGCCGCGCGGGCGGCCGAGGCGGAGGCCCTGACCGGGCTGGTCATGCGGTCCAAGGCCCACTGGGGGTACGACGCCGGCTTCCTCGCCGCGTGCGCGCCGGAACTGCGGATCCGGCCCGACGAGGTGACGGCCCGCCGCATCGTCGTGGCCGAGAACGGGCGGGGGACGGTGCTCGGGCTGGCCTCTCTGGAGGGGGCTCCCCCGCTGGCGGCGCTGGGGCTGCTCTTCGTCGAGCCGTCGGCCTTCGGGCAGGGCGTGGGGCGGCTGCTGTACCGGGACGTGCTGCGCCGGGCCGTGGAGCTGGGGGTGCGCCGGCTGGTGATCGACGCCGACCCGCACGCCGCCGGGTTCTACCGGGCGATGGGGGCGGTGGCGGCCTCGGGGGCGGTGGCGCCGGCCGCGGCGCCGGAGCGGACGGGCGCGGCCCTGGTGCGTTTCGAGGCGGCTCCCGTCCCCCTCGCCGACTGGGCGCGGGCGTGGACCGGAGGCGGGCGGGCCGTGCACGTGGGCAACGTGGCGGAGTTCAACGCGCAGTTCGCCGACGCCTCCCTCGACCGGGGGCAGTCGGCCGCACACCACTACGCCTGCCTGGCCGCCTTCTACAGCCCGGACCCGGCGGCCCTGGTCCTGCCCCGGCCCGTCCCGACGGGCTGGACCGGGCTGGTCTGCCGCCAGCTGGGCTGGTCGGAGGTCGAGGTGTACGACGGCCTGGCGGAACGCGATCCCGGGCTGTGCGATGCCGTACGGGCCCGGCCCGCGCTGGCCGCACTGCTGACCGGGGCCGGGCTGCCCCTCGTACCGTGGGGGCGCACCCGGCCGTTCGGGCAGCTGTCGGGCCAGCCGTGGCGGGCCGGCGAGCTGCACTACGAGTCGAAGTCCGCGGCGCACGCGCTGTTCGGGCGGATCCTGGCGGACGGCGGGCATCCCCAGATCGTGCTCCCCGCGCAATGGAGGGCCGCCGGCCGGTGGGCGGCTGGCCGGCTGCTGGCGGCCAGGACCAGGGCCGGCGAGAGCAGTGTTCTGAAATCGGAGCACGGCGTCGGGGGTTCGGGCACCACGGTGGTCACCCCCGAGCGGGTCCGGGCCGCGGGCGGGGCCCGCGCCGTGCTGCGGCGGCTGCCGCGCGGGCCGCTGCTGGTGGAGGAGTACGTCGCCGGTCCGGAGGAGGCCGACGGCCCGCGGGATCTCACCTACGACGGCTTCGTGGACGAGGCGGGCCGGGTGCACGAGGTCGGCGGGGCGGTGATGGACGTGAGGGACGGCTGCTACCAGGGCGCCACGGTGGGTCCCGGAGTGGTGCCCGCGTGGGCGGAGAAGCCGCTCGCCGCCTTCGGGGCGGCGGTGGGCCGGGAGCTGGCGGAGTCCGGCTACCGGGGCTGGTTCGACGTGGACTTCGTCGCCGACGGCGCCGGCCGGCTCGCTCCGACGGAGACGAACCTGCGGCTGACGGGACCGTCCGTCGCCTTCATGGTGGCGGCCCGGCTCGACGCGCTGCGGGGCGCGGGGCACCTCGTACGGATCGCCGACCGCGTGGAGCTCGGCGCCCGGCTGCCGGAAGCCCAGCTGGACGAGCTGTGCGCGGTCCTGGCGCGGGAATGTGCGGAACTCGGTGCCGTCTTCGTCCCGGCCATCCCGACGGGCGCGTTCGACCCGGCGCCCTGGCTGGGCGTCCTGGTGGCCGCGCACCGCAGGGAGACGCTGGACGCGGCGGAGGCCCTGGTGCGGGCGGGGGCCCGGGCGGTCGGGGCGGAGTTCACCGCGTTCAATCGGTGAGCCCCGTCGGCC
>NZ_JARAYQ010000009.1:0-75528 GCF_033794505.1 Streptomyces sp. MB09-01
CTCCAGGCCAGGGCTGAGCGGAGGTGGGCGGGGGCGAGGATGCGGGTACGGGCGACGACAGAGGGGCGCTGGGCGCGCTTCAGCAGGGCGGGACCGGCCGCGTCGACGGCATCGAGCTGGGCGCGCATCAGGCAGGCGGCCGTGTTGAGCACGGTGGCGGCTCCCGGGTGCATGCCTCTGGTCATCAGTGGCCTGGTCACCCACCGGCGGGCCAGAGCCGTCAGGTCGCCGATCAAAGCCGCGGCAGCGGGACTCCAGCGCCCCTGTCGCAGGTCGTCTTCCGCGCCGGGAAAGGCGTCCAGGGCCTCCTGCGGCAGGAGCAGGAGCCCTTGGGCGAGGTCGGCGCTCAGGTCGGTGAGAAGGTCAGTGAGCTGGGCGCCGTCGATGAACCGCTTGTAGTCCTGTTGCCGGTCCAGCCTGAGCGTCATCGGCGCTCCGGCCTGTTCGAACAGGTGCCGTACTTGGTCGACCCAGGGCACCAGTGCCTCGCACCAGGCACGCCACTCGGCCCAGTCGACGAAGCGACGGTCGCGGACGTCGTCGACTGTGCGGGCCACGGCGCCTTGCAGGCTGGACAGGTCTAGGCGCCACCGCAGGGCGGTGTCCACCAGGGCGTGGCGGACCGGATCCGTGCTGGTGCCGGCCGCCAGGTCGCGTTGCAGGGCTTGGGTCCACGCTTGAACGCGGACCGCTCGTTCGGCCTGTTCCGCATCTCGCTGGTCGGCGAGGTCGTCCAGGACGCTCGCTGCCGTCCACAAGGCCCAGCAGGGCGGGCGCAGCACGGCCGGCATCAGCTGGATGAGGGCGTAGATCCCGGGATCGTGCAAGCGTGTGGTGCGCCGGCACAGCCGGTACGCCGCACGCAGGGCGGGGTCCTCGCCCATCGGTGCACGGGCGGTGACTCTGCTCCGCCGCGCGTGCGTGGCCGTGTCGAGGGGTGCGGGGGTGGGCTGGAATTTTGTGCGCATCTCGCGGCGTGGACCTCAGGGTGCTTTCGTGTCGGGCGCCGAGGGCTCGACAGTTCGGCGCGGCGTGGGAAGGGAGGGAGCGCCGCTACCCGGCACCGGCTCGGGGAACTGAGCGTTGACGGGCAGGGTGCTGCGGGTGCTGCGGCGGAAGCCCATCAGAGCGATCAGGGCCGCTCCCGCGAACCAGGTGAGCTGGACGGCCAGATAGCGCGGTACCGGAGTGGTGGAGAAACCGGCGGCTGTGCTGGCCTGCATGGCTCCGTAAGAGGGCAGGTAGCGCATGACCGGGTTGTCGGCCCCGGCACTCATGACCGGGTTCTGCAGCGCGAGGTCGATGATGCTGGTCATCACGATGGCGAACATGCCCTCGACCTCCCGGCGCAGCACCGAGCCGAAGCCGACGCCGAGGGCGCCGTAGGTGAGTCCCGCGCTGAACAGCGCGGCGGCGAGCAGCAGAGGCTGCCTGGGTGACCACGCCAGGCAGGTGACCGCGGTGGCGTAGGCGGCGACCGCAGCCGAGATCAGCGCCAGCGCGGTGACCTTGGCCAGGACGAGGTGGGCCCGGGGATAGCCGGCCATCGCCAGCCGGCGGTCGAAGCGGTTGCCGGAGAAGGTGGCGGCGAACATCATGAAACCGGTGATCAGGGTGACCGCGTTGAGTGCGCCGCTGATCTCGGTCAGTTCGTTGCCGTGCGGCGCCAGCGTCTCCCCGGTGGCGTGCAGCCGCAGGTGCGCCGGGGTGTCGGGCATCGCAAGGTAGGCCAGGGTCGTCCACAGGGGGACGAACAGGATTACGAGGACCATGGCGAACCGGTTGCGGCCGTGCTCAGTCAGGGCGAAGCCGGTGGCGAGAGCGAACCGGGTCAAGTGAAACCTCACGCGGCCACCGCCCGGTCCGGGCGGAGCACCCCGCCATCCAGACGCCACAACTCGTCCAGGCGCTCGGCGTCGTACGCCAGGTGGGAGACGACCAGGACAGAGCGTCCCGCATCACGCAGCCGCACGGCGAGATCCCAGAACCGCTGGTAGGTGTCCCAGTCGAACCCCTGGTACGGCTCGTCCAGCAACAGCACCTGGGGATCGTGCATCAGCGCCAGCGTCACGTTCAGCTTCTGCCGCGTCCCGCCGCTGAGCACCCCGGCCCGCTCATCGGCGTATCCGGCGAACCCGAGCACGTCCATGACCTCCTCGGCATACCGCAGATCTGCCAGGCAGTAGGCCTTCTGGAAGAACCTCAAGTGCTGCCGGACGGTCAGCGCGTCGTTGAGGACCACGTGCTGTGGGCAGTAACCGAACCGGCCCCCATGACGGACCACCCCCCGTGCAGGCCGCAACTCACCCGAAAGGATCTTCAGCAGAGTTGATTTGCCGGCCCCGTTCTCCCCGACGATCCCACACAATCTCCCTGCCCCGAGCCGCAAGCCGACGCCACGCAGGACCACACGCCGCCCGTAGGCGTGGTGAACAGCCTTGACCTCCACGCTCACACTCCCCCAACACTCGAACCGGCCCCATGTACAAGCCCCAACGATCACGGTGCCGGTACGACACGGATGGACCACGACCACGGGCCAGCCGTCGCGGAGCCGGGTCACCCCACGACCGCGGCGTGCTGGACCTTTGAAGGCGTCCTGGGAGGCACGTGGCAGACGGCGTACGAGCTGTTCGCCCGCTGGGAGGCCGACGGGACGTGGGCCCGCTTGCTCGAGGAAGTCCAGGTCCTGGAAGACTCGGTCGGGTCGGTGGGTCAGCTCCACGATCGACCGGGCCCATCAGTACGCCGCCGGTGCCCGAGGAAGGGGGCGCCGATGGGAGACCAACTGGAAGATCCATCATATTCGGCGGCTGGCCAGGGCCCGGCCGGTCCCGCGGTGGGTGCCGGTGGACCGGCGCCTTGCCTGCCCGTGACGCACCCGCTCGGCACCAGGCTGGGCGTCCCGCCGTACTGTCGCGCGCCGACGCGGGCCGACATGCCGCGCCTGGCGTAATGACGCGCTCCGGCGGCTTGACCAGGTCTCGTTGCCCTAGGCAGTCACCGCCTTTGGTGGCAGGAAGGCGGTGGCACCGGTCCATGGGCGAGGGGAGCGTGGACAGGTCAGAGGGTTTCGGCGAGCGGCTGCTCGGCGGACTGCTGGATCGGGCGCGGTTGTTGCCGCCGCAGCTGATCGCCCCGCTGATTGCGGACGGGGTGGCCAGGATCGGTGGGCGTGAGGTGTCCATCCTGCTCCAGGACTATGCGCAGGAGCTGCTGGTGCCGTTGCCGGGCAGGATGCTGTACGTGGCCCAGCCCGAGCCGGTGGCCGGCTCTCCCGCCGGCCGGGCCTTTCAACGCGCGGACGTCGTCGAAGAACGGCAAGCCGGTGGCGGAGTGCGGATGTATCTGCCCTTGCTGGACGGTAGCGATCAGGTGGGCGTGATGGCCTTGACCCTGGACGCCGTCGGCGACGACGACCGGCGCCTGCTGCGCCGACTCGCCGGACTGGTTGCCGATCTACTGGTCACCAAGAACGCTTACACCGACCAGTTCTTACTGGCTCGGCGCCGGGAGCCAATGAGCGTGTCCGCGGAGATCCAATGGGGTCTGCTGCCGCCGCTGACGATGTCCGTGCCCCAGGTCGAGGTGGCCGGCATCCTGGAGCCGGCCTACCTCGTCGCCGGCGACAGCTTCGACTACGCCCTCAACGACAACATCCTGCACATGGCCGTGATCGACGCGATGGGCCACGACCTGGACGCCGCCGTGATGGCGACCGTCGCCATCGGCGCCTACCGTCATGCCCGACGGGTGTTCATCAGCCTGGCCGAGAAGTACGCGTTCATGGACGATGCCATCTCCCGGCAGTTCGGGGCCGACCACTTCGTCACGGCCCAGTTGATGCACGTGAACATCGCTACCGGTGAGATGGAGCTGGTCAACGCAGGCCACCCGGCGCCGCTGCTGATCCGTGACGGTCACGTCGAGCGTCAGCTGGAGAGCGCGACGACGCTGCCCGTCGGCTTCGGAGGTGAAGCGCCCCGTGTCAAAGAGCACACCCTCCAGCCGGGCGACCGGGTGCTGTGCTACACCGACGGCATCATCGAGGAGCGCGTTGAGGGTGGGGAGCCGTTCGGTGAGCAACGCCTCATCGGCTGCGTCAACCGCTTGGGGCGGGACCCTTCGGAGGGGATGCGGGGGGATCTGCGCCGGCTCTCCCACGCGCTGAAGAAAGAACGGGGCGGGCGTACCAGCGACGACGCCACCCTCTTTATGATCGAGTGGCGTGGAGGCGCCGCCGACCACCTCGCAGTCCTTGACTGAACACCTCGACCTCGGGTGCGACCGGTCATCGGTGTAGTGCCTGTACGCCCACTCCATGCCCAACTCCGCGAGCGTGGCGCGACGCTCGGCCGTGGGTTTTGGTCACTCACGGATCAGAGGTCGGAGGATTGCTCGCCACCCTGACAAGGGATGTACAGCACTGAAGGCCTCCTGGATCCCCTGCCTGACGCGAGACCGGACGCCGAAGAGCGTTCGACAGCTTACGGCGCTGCCCTGGGCGTACGACTCCTCCTTCCTGCGTGATCTCCCTGCGTATGCCCCGCCCTATCGCGAACCTTTGGCGTGGAGCGGCGCCCGGAGCCGACCACAGAGAGGTCACTCGTCCGGCCGCGCCCGGCCACGTCCTGACCGGCCGCTGGCGAACACAGAGCCTAGTACTCCAGCAGCGTTTGCTATCTGGCCTGGTCACAGGTGCCGTCGGGAGTGTAGTGGTCGGTGGGGTGCCGGTGGTGGTCTTGGCGGAGGGCCCCCCAACGAGTGCAGTCGTCGTTGGTAGGGGCAGCGGCGGGCTGTCGCGCGGCGTCTGCGGCGCCAGAGTGACCAGCTCAGCACGTGGCGGCCCAAATGCCCGGCCGGGGCTGGTGTCTGGGACGAGGCAAAGCGCCAGGAGCCGGCGAACTTCTGCCACGGTGAGTGGAACCATGGCGCCAAAACCGTTTCTTCCGATACCAGCCCACGTATCGGCGGACGTCGTACTGGTCCAGGCCGCTGACCGACCGGCCCTTGACGCTCATGGCAGTGCACTTCCATTCGCTCGTGTGCGACATGGTGTGCCTCCGGCCGGATCAGGAATAGCGATGGTGTCGGCGTCGGGCACAGCGTCGGATCTCGTCGCTTCCCCAGACCAGCGGCGGGAAGGCCGAGATGAGGAGGACGACGTCCAGCGGGAGAGCGGCGGTGCCGAAGAGGTTCTGGAGCGGCGGCGCGTACACGAGCGCCGCGGTGAAGACGAGCTCGAAAGCGATGCCGGCGAGGAGCAGCGGGTTGGTGAAGAAGCCGATGTCGCGCAGCGCGGCGTGGTCGGTTCGGGCGGCGATGGCCGTGCCGACCTGGCAGGTGACGATGCCCGCGAAGGTGGCGGTGGTCGCGGTGAGGTAGGCGTGGTGCAGGGGGGCTCCGGGTCCGGTGGGGTCGCCGGGGTGCCAGCCTGCGCGCCACAGGACGTAGAAGAAGGCGGTCATGACGAGGACGGCGGAGACGGTGCCGAGCCAGCCCCAGCTGCGCACGAGCATGTCCTTGTTGATCACGCTTTGGGAACTGGGCCGGGGCGGTCGGGACATGACCCCCGGCTCGGCGCGCTCACGGCCGAGGGCAAGGGCCGGAAGGGTCTCGGTCCCCAGGTCGATGGCGAGGATCTGCAGGACGGTCAGCGGCAGCGGCACGGCCCCGGCGGAGAGGGCGAACACCAGGAAGGGCACGACCTCGGGGGTGAGGTGGGCGAAGATGTAGACGATGAACTTCCGGACGTTGTCGTAGACACGGCGGCCGGACTCGATGGCCGTGACGATGGTGGCGAAGTTGTCGTCGGTCAGGACCATGGTCGACGCCTCGCGAGCGACGTCGGTGCCCGAGAGGCCCATGGCCACGCCGATGTGGGCACGGTGCAGGGCCGGGGCGTCGTTCACCCCGTCGCCGGTCATGGCCACGATCTGGCCGTGCGCCCGGAGGGCATCGGCCACTTTCAGCTTGGTCTCGGGCGAGGAGCGGGCGAAGACGATCTCCGTGCCGTCCTGGCGGAGGAGGTGGTCCAGCTCGTGGTCGTCGATCGCCTCGGACTGGGCGATGACCTGGAGATTCGGTGTACCGATGCCGACGGCGCGGGCCACGGCGGCGGCGGTGGCACCGTTGTCGCCGGTGACGATGTGGACGGTGAGACCCGCCTCGTGGCAGCGCCGGACCGCGGCGGCGACCTCGGGGCGCGGCGGATCGTACAGGCCGACCAGCCCGAGCAGGTGAAGGTCCCGCTCCACGACCTGCCGCTGCGAAATTGCAGCCGCCGTGTCGGACGGCAGTTCACGTACCGCGACGGCCAGCACGCGCATACCGTCCGCGGCCAGGGTGTCGGCGGCATCCTGGGCCTCCTCGGTCGGCTCTCCTGCGGCCAGTAGCGCCAGGACGGCCTCGGGGGCGCCCTTGACGATCACGCGGAGGCTGCCGGGTTCCCCGTCTTGGACCACAGACATGCGACGCAGGCGCGGGTCGAAGCGGAAGCAGGCTCGGCGGCGGGCGTCCCGGTCGGCCGGGTCGAGCGGCGCAGCATGTTGTGCGGCTCCTTCCACCAGCGCGATCTCGGTCGGGTCGCCGTGCAGCCGGCCGTCCCTCTCGCGGGTGACGGTCGTGCACTGGGCGGCAGCACGGACCAGTTCGGCGCCCTCCGAACCGCTCGCCTCCGGGTGGGACGAAGTCCAGGTGGCGTGCAGGCTCATCCCGTTGCGGGTGAGGGTGCCGGTCTTGTCGGTGCAGATGACGTTGGTGGTGCCGAGGGTCTCCACCGCGCTCAGCCGCTTGACCACCGCGCCCTGCCGGGCGAGGACGCGGACACCCACGGCGAGGGCGAGGGTGATGGTGGGCAGCAGTCCTTCGGGCACGTTCGCGACGAGCAGGCCGATGGCGAACATGAGCGAGTCGGTCAGCGGCAGGCCGACCGCCACTCCCGTCACGAGGAAGACGGCGCCCATGCCGACCGCGACCGCTGCGATCAGCCAGGCGACCTTCTTGACCTGCGTCTCCAGTGGACTCGGTTCGCGGCGGGTGCGCTGGCTGAGGGCGGCGATCCGGCCGAGTTCGGTGTGGTCTCCGGTGGCGAAGACGATCGCCTGCGCCTGCCCCTCGGTGGCGGTGGTGCCGCTGAAGACGAGGTTGGGCTCCTGCAGCAGGGAAAGGCCTTCCAGCCCCGGGCCGGCAAGACGCTCGACGGGGGTGGACTCGCCCGTCAGCATGGAAAGGTCGGCCTCGATTCCTCCCTCGGTCAGGCGGGCGTCGGCGGGTACCCGGTCGCCCTCGTCGAGGGCGATGAGGTCGCCGGGAACCAACTCCCGCGCCGGGACGCGCTGTACCTGTCCGTCGCGGATCACCTGGGCCTGTGCGGGAAGGAATCGGGCCAGGGTTTCAACGGCCTTCTCGGCCTGCTGTTCCTGGACGAGGGCGAATCCGGCGTTGACGAGGATGACCGCGACGATCGCCCAGCCGAGCACCGGTATGGATGCGGTGAAGGCGAGGGCCGCCGCAGCCCACAGCAGCAGTGCCAGCGGGTGGACCAGTTGCCGCAGCAGTTCCCTCAGGACACTTGTCCGGGCGGTGCGGCGGACCTCGTTCGGGCCGTAGACGGCCAGCCGGCGTGCCGCCTCCCGGCTCGACAGGCCCAGAGGGCCGGTGTGCAGCTCGCGACGGAGCAGGGGAAGGGGTTCCAGGGGATCCGGCGCGGTGTCCGGCGTGAGGTCCGGGCCGGCGCCGGTGTCAGTCATCGCCGGCTCCCTGACCGGGGCGGAGGCGGCCGGACCAGAGGGGCTCGATGCTCGCCCACTCGGATTCCCAGGCCCGTGTGGAGCGCGCCTCTACGATTCGCAGGCGCACCACGGCGAGGGCGCTGCCTGCGAGTACGATCCCGGCCAGCGCTCCGGCGCCGACTCCGACCGCCTTCAGAGCGATGTCGGCCTGACCCGGCGGCGCTGTGGCTGCACTGCCGTTCCCGTCGACCCACACCCGGACCGTGTCACCGTTCCGGGTTCCTGCCGGAACCGGAATGGTTGCCGTGTGCGGGCGCTGAGAGGGGTAGCGCCACGTGGCGGTCGCCACGGTGACAGGCCGGCTGCTCGGCTGGTCTCCCGCTCGGTAGGTGGTCTGGCTGACCGTGGTGGCCGTCACGGTGTGCCGGTGGCGCGCGATGTCCTCGGCAGCGCGGTTGCCGTCCGTCCAAGCGGCTCGTCCGAGGGCCACACCGGCGATGACGGCCAGGAGGCAGGCCAGCGCGAAGGCGGCATGCATTCGGGTCCGGGTGCGGTCGGCATCCCTCCTGAGCGGGTTGCCCCCCGTCCCTTGCGTCCGCTGTCGCATGGCACGCCTCCGTGCTGGTGCGTGCCGAGCCGGGCCGTCCCTTCAGGCGGCGACGAGCTCGGCGCTGATGTGGTGGGCCCACTTCTGGATCCGTTCGGGGTTGCGGAAATCACCGCCCTTGCCCTGGCGGGTCAGTGTCTTGGCGAGGAATCCCGGGGTGTGGGCCGTGATGCTGCCGCCGAAGGTCATGTGCTCGCGCGCGCCGACCAGCTGCATCTCCCGGGCGACGGCGGAGACCGGGGGGATGTCGTGTTCCTCGGCCGAGCGGTCGAGGGGGCCGCTGCTGAACATCCAGACCGGCCGGTGCCGAAGGGATTCGGCGTTGCGTTCTGCGCAGTGCTTGGCCTTGCTGCTCCAGTGGCCGGCGTAGAGGGAGCCGCCGAGGACGACGGCGTCGTAGGCGCGGACGTCGTGGACGTCGTCGGCGGGCAGCACGACGGCGTCGAGACCGTCCTCGCGGAGGGTCTTGCCGATCTGTTCGGCGATGCCTGCGGTGGCGCCGTGCTTGGTGCCGTAGGCGACCAGGACGCGCTTGGTGCTCATGGCGGGTGCTCCTTGATTCCTTGGTGCGGATCTGATGCCACTGTCACGCGGCCGGTGGCTGCTCCGCTTGGGCCGGACGGATCCCTACCGGGGCCATTCGGTCCTCCCCGTAGCGCTCCGCTTCAGCGGAGGCGACGTGCTGCTTGACGGCGGCGAAGCTGTCGGGGGCGACGGAGATCGAGTCGATTCCGGCGCGGACGAGGAAGGCGGCGTAGGCCGGGTCGTCGCTGGGGCGCTGTCCGCACAGGCCCACCGGACTGCCCAGGGCCTGGACCCGCGGGAGGAGGATCTCGATGAGGCGGGTGACGGCCGGGTCGTTCTCGTCGAAGACGTGGGCAAGGGCTTCCGTGTCCGTCGAGCAGTTCCTCGTAGGCGTCGGCGGTGGTGGCGAAGCCGGGCGGCACACGCAAGCCGGCCGCGGTCAGCTGTCCGGTCAGCTTTCCGAGGGAGGCGTTCTTGCCGCCGACCCGGCCGATGTCGCTTCGGCCGAGCGCGGTGAACGGACGACGCGTCGCGTGTGCCCCATGACGTCCTCCGGTGGCTGCAGGTCGGCAGGGATCAGTACGGCAAGGGGCGGCCGGACGGCGTGCGCAGATCCAGCGGGGCGGGCTTGTGGGGCTGCGTGGGCCGGGTCTGGATCCGAATGCGCTGCATCGTGGTCACCCACTTCGGAAGGTGGCGCCGGGGTGGCGTCCGGGTTCCACGATCACGCGGTAGGCCAAGGGGACCGCAGTGCCGAGGGGACCATCCCCGGGGGCCGATTGGGACGCTGCGGAGCGGGGCCGATCGGCCCCGGGCCCCGGCACCGAGTCGGCGCTCGCAGGAGCAGGCCAAAGATCCCAGGGGCTGGCGTCGTAGCCGGCACCCGCCCCAGGTGTCACGGAAGTCAGTCTCGCCGCACCTGCGTACACAGGAGCAGGCCACCACGCGTCGTCACGGCCGACGATGTGCGCGCTGGGCTCAGGAGGTCACGCTGCAGCCTGAAGCCGTGGCCCACTGACCGTACGCCGGGCATGCCCGCGGCGGGATCACTCGACCGGGATGTCCGCCCGGACGATGGTGATCGGGCACGGCGCATGGAGCGCCGCCTGCTGGCTCACCGAACCGAGCATGGCTCGGCTGAAGCCGCCGCGACCGCGGCTGCCCACGACCAGCATGTCCGCACCCTCTGCCGCATCCACCAGGACATCGACCGGATTGCCGCGCACCAGACGCTGGTGCACGGAGGAGGCGCCGTCCTCACCGAGAACCGTGTGGACCTCCTCGACCAGACGCCGCTCGGCCTCCTCCTCGTCGAAGTCGGTGTCCACCGCGGGAGCCGACCACGAAGCGGCACCGGGAAGGTCCCACGCCGCGACCGCTTCTACTCGCCCGTTCACCAACCCTGCGTACCGGACCGCCCAGCGCAGTGCGGCCTGGGACGAGGGCGATCCGTCGACGCCCACCACGATCCGCGGAGCCTCATGCTGCCTGTCCATCCCGTTCACCCTTCCAACGGCTGATACATCCACAGTGTGCGCATCGCGATCGCCCCGCCACGCGAGCACGGGGTGGCTACCGGGTCAGCCCTTGGGTAGCCGGAACCACCGCTCCTGGCCTGCGGCAATGCGTTCGTGCCGGTCGCCGGGCAGAACCAAGGGCACCGGGCCCAGGGGCGAGGTGGGCACGCTGATGCCGAACCGTCCGGGCCGGAACCGGATACGGATGTCCCGGTGCCCCAGGTAGGAGATCGAGAACGAGGACCGGGGCACTTCGGAGAGGGGCACCGGGTCGATGTGCAGGCCGTCGTCGTGGGGCTCGAGTCCGACGATGCCGCGCTCGACGAGGTCGAGGGTGCCGCCCATGGCACCGAGGTGGATCCCTTCGCCTGTGGTGCCGCCCTGGACGTCGGTGATGTCACTGAGCAGGGCTTCCTGGCAGTAGCGCCACGCTTCCGGGCCCTGCTCCCGGGCGAGGACCCAGCCGTGGACGAGGCTGCTGAGCGTCGACCCGTGGCAGGTGCGCCGCTGGTAGTAGTCCACCGTCCTGCGCCAGAGCCCGTCGTCGAGGCGATGTCCGAGCCGAAGGAACAATTGCTCGAGTTCCGTGGGGCGAAAGAGGTAGCCGAGCATGAGAGTGTCGGCCTGCTTGGACGCCTGGTAGCGGTTGGGCGTGTCGCCTTCGGCTTCCAGGATGCGGTCCAGGCGGCGGATGTCGTGGTAGCGGGCGCGGTAGCCTTCCCAGTCGAGCTCGGCGAGGTCCCCGTAGCCGTGGAACTGGCTGATCACGTCATGGTGGAACGGCACGTACAGGCGGTGCGAGACGTCCTCCCAGGCGGTGAGGTCGTCGGGGCCGATGCCCAGTTGCGTGAGGAGCTCGGCGCGTCGGGCTGCCGGAAGTTCCCCGTACAGGTCAAGTGCGCGGGCGAGTACCCACGCGGCGGTGACGTTGGTGTAAGCGTTGTCGTCGATACCGGGAGCGGCGGCGTCCGGGTAGGCATCGTGATACTCGTCCGGTCCGACGACGCCCCGGATCCGGTAGCGGCCGAGGCCGGTGTCCCATGTCGCCGCGCCGGCCCAGAAGTGGGCTGTGTGCAGCAGGAGTTCGGCGCCCGGGCCGTGCATGAATCCGGCGTCACCGGTGGCCTGGCCGTACCGCCACACGTTCCAGGCGATGGCCGACCCCACATGGTGCTGGAGGTGCGAGTGGTCGGGCAGCCAGCGGCCGGAGCGCGGATTGAGGTGCAGCCGCTGCGTCTCCTCGCTGCCGGAACTACCACTCTGCCAGGGAAACATGGCTCCCTTCGCCCCAGCCCGGCGGGCGGCCTCCAGGGCCGCGGGGAGCCGCCGGTGCCGGTACATCAACAGGGCGCGAGCGGTCTCGGGGAGGTGGAGGGCGAGGTAGGGCAGGACGAACAGCTCGTCCCAGAAGACGTGACCCCGGTACGCCTCGCCGTGAAGGCCCCGGGCGGGGACGCCGGCGTCGAGCTCCGCGGTGTGCGGCGAGAGGGTCTGCAGCACGTGAAAGGCGTGCAGCCGCAGAACCTTGCCGGTCTCGCCGGGAACCTTCAACTCTCCTTCGCTCCAAAGGCGTTGCCAGGATGCGCGGTGGGAGGCCAGCAGGGAGGGGAAGTCGGGGGCGTGTGTGGCGCAGTCGATGCTCCGCCGCAGCGGATCGGCCGAGGGGCGGTCGAGCGAGGTGCACAAAGCGGCGGTCTTCACGACGACGACCGGGGCTGCCCGCTTGATCGGCAGGATGAGTGTCTGTGTGGCGGTGGTGGCTGTGCATGCCCGGCCTACCGGTGCCACAGGACGTGCTGATGTCCGGACCGCGAACCCGATCTTTACCCGGGAGGTGGTCGTGGTGCAGGACAGCCAGGCGATGCCCTCCGCCTCCACTCCGGCCCGGTGCTCTACGAGATGCCGCCCGGCCAGGGCGCGGTAGCGGTCGACTCCCGCGTTGGTGACGTCTCCGTCGAGCACGGACTCGATCTCGATCATGCCGCTCCAGCCGTACGCTCTGAACACCGTGTTCTGCGCAGCCAGGTTCGGGTCGCCCATGTGGACGAGGCGGGTGTGGGTGACGCCCAGGCGGTGGCCCTCGGCGTCGTGGAAGAGCATGCGGCGGGTAAGCGTCCCAGCACGGAGGTCCAGCGACACGTGGCTGTGGCGCAGGGTCGGGTGGTCGGGTGTGAGCCAGTCGCCGGGCGGTGCACCCGCGGGCAGGCAGCGGTACCCCAGGGCGGTCCAGTCCGGCAGCCGGACCATGTCCTCGTTGGAGACCGTTCGTCCGCCGACGGTGGAGTCGAGCCGGTTGAAGCAGCCTGCTAGGTAGGTGCCCGGGTAGTGGATGTCGTCGGCGATGCTCTCGGGCGCTGAACCGCGCGTGGCGAAGCGGCCGTTGCCCAGGGTGCACAGGGACTCGACCAGCCGCTCGGCCTTGGGGTCGTAGTGGGGGTACTCCCAGCACCAGGCCGTGGTCACGGGCGGTCGCCTTCGAGTGCGGCGGGCAGCCCGCCGAGGTCGGGGAGGACGAGGTGGGCGCCGTGTGCGCGCAGGGCGTCCCTCATGTGCGGGTCGGCTTCGCGGTTGAGTCCCACCACCAACCGGAAACGGCCTTGGTGTCCCGCTTCGACGCCGGCGAGTGCGTCCTCCACCACGGCGGTGTGAGCGGGGGGCGCGCCGAGACGGCCGGCAGCTTCGAGGAAGAGGGCAGGGTCGGGTTTGCCCGGAAGGGCAAGTGCGGCCGCGTCCTGGCCATCCACCAGGGCGTCGAAGTAGCCGATGAGGTCCGCGGACTCCAAGAGGGAGCGGGCGTGCCGCGAAGCCGAGACGGCTGCGCATCGCACCTCCATCTCCCGTAGTCGCTGGAGCGCGGGCCTGACATCGCCGAAAGTGCGGGCTCCTTCGGTCCGCAGCATCGCGGAGAAGATCTCCTCCTTGCGGGCGGCGACCGCGTGGACGGTGGTGCACCCGGGCGCATCCTCGGGCGTTCCGGGTGGGAGGTCGATGTGACGGGCACCGAGGAAGGCGCGCACGCCGTCGAGGCGGGACCTGCCGTCGACCAGGTCCCGGTATTCGCGGATGGCATCGAACTGGCGCGGTCGTGCACCGGAGTGCGACGGCTGCCACTCGGGGAGGCAGCCGTCGAAGGTCTCCTTCCAGGCGGCCGCGTGGCGGTCCGCCGTGGCGAGGAGCACTCCGTCAGTGTCGAAGACGACCGCGCGCAGGTCGTTCATGAGTCGTGCACCACGCGGCGGCCGGTGATCCGGGCTGGGGTGAGCTTCATCCAGTGGCTGCGCGGACCACCGGCCCAAGGTTGGGAGCGCGCCGTGGTGTTGAGGTGCTGCATCTCGTGCTGGTCCGTAACGGCTGCGAGTTCGCCCACGGCCAGCACGCTCCAACCAGTGGCGGTCACGTCGTCGATGTTGTCGATCTCGAAGGCGACCTCGGTACCCGCCGCTCTGGCCGTGACGGCTTCCGCGGAGGTGCGGAAGGCGATGTCGGGTCCTGCGACGAGGTAGTTGACGGGGAGGACGGCTGGGCCTTCGGGGGTGAAGATGGCGATGCGGCCGACGCCATGGGTGTTCAGCAGCCGCCAGCATTCGGTCTCGTCCAGCGGTACGAGCGTACTGTCGCGCCGGGCGGTGGCTCGGCCGGCGACGCGGTGGGCGCTGGCGCCGGTCAGGTCGTCGACGGTGAGGCCGAGGGCGTCGGCCACCTGGACAAGGGTGCCGATGGCAGGGCTGGCGGCGTGCTCCTCCAGGTAGGCGATGTACGTGGCGTCGGCGCCGCACCGCCGGCCCAGTTCGTCGCGGCTCAGGCCGAGGGCTTCGCGGCGGGCCGCCAGGCGGCGGCCCAGGTCGGTGCGTCCGGTCGTCTCGCCGGACTGCTGCGGGTGGGTGCTCGGTGTGCTCTTCACGGCACTCACTGCTCCTGGGGCGGTACGGCGACCGTGTCGTGCTGCGGTCCGCCGAGCACGACCTTGAGGGCGCCGGTTTCGCCGGCGCGCGAGAAGACGTCGTACGCCTCTTCCATCTGGTCCAGCTCGAAACGGTGGGTGACCATCGCGGCGCCGGGGAGGCGGCCGGCGGCCATCATGCGCAGCAGCATGGGAGTGGATGAGGTGTCGACGAGACCGGTGGTGATGGTGACGTCCTTGATCCACAGGTCCTCGAGGTGGAGGACGGCCGGCTTGCCATGGACGCCGATGTTGGCGACGCGTCCGCCCGGACGGACCATGCGGGTGCACATCTCGAACGACTCGGGCACACCGACGGCCTCGATGACGACATCCGCGCCGAGCCCGTCCGTGAGGTCCTCCACCAGCTGCTCTGGCTCCTCCTGCGCGCTGACGGTCGCATCGGCCCCCAGATCCCGTGCGGCTGCCAGGCGGGAGGCCGCGAGGTCGACGGCGACGATGCGGAACGGGCTGTAGAGCTGTGCCGTGGCGATGGCGGCCAGCCCGATGGGTCCGGCACCGACCACGACGACCGTGTCGCCAGGGCGCACGGCGCCGTTGAGGACGCCCACCTCGTACGAGGTGGGGAATATGTCCGCGAGCAGGACCGCCTCGTGGCTTGCCAGAGCGCTGGGAAGGGGGTGGACGGAGAGGTCGGCGAAGGGGACGCGTACGTATTCGGCCTGGGTGCCGTCGATGGTGTGGCCCAGGACCCAGCCGCCGCCTCCTCGGCACTGGCCGTAGTGCCCTTCGCGGCAGAAGCGGCAGCGGCCGCACGCGGAGATGCAGGAGATCAAGACGCGGTCGCCGGGGCGGACGCTGCGGACGTCACCGCCGGTCTCGACGATGGTCCCGACGGCCTCGTGGCCCAGGATGCGGCCGGGTGTCACTTCGGGGACGTCGCCCTTGATGATGTGCAGGTCTGTGCCGCAGATGGTGACGGCGTCGACCCGGACGATCGCGTCGGCGGCGTCCTTGACGGAGGGGTCCGGGACGTCCTGCCAGGAGGTTTGTCCGGGCCCCTGGAAGACGAGAGCCTTCATGGCGCGGCCTACTCTCTGTGTGCTGTGCGGGAGGGGTCACCGTCAGGCTGTGCCCGTATCCCTCCGTCCCGCTTGGGCCGGTCGGCCCCCATCCGGGGCCGGTAGGTCCCCAGCGGATGGGGCGTTCCGGTGCGACGGTGGAGACCGGCACCCGTTCCGGAAGGAGGGCTGCTGTCATGTCCCAGCCCGCCCCGTCTCCTGCTTCCGCCCGCCCGGCCCTGCTGAGGTTCCTCGGCGGAGTGCGGACGGTCACCGGCAGCAAGTTCTTGGTCGAGAGCGACCACGCCCGGATCCTCGTCGACTGCGGACTCTTCCAGGGTGTCGCGGACCTGCGCCGTCGCAACTGGGGCAAGCTGCCCTGCGACGCCTCGGACATCCACGCCGTCGTCGTGACCCACGCCCATCTGGACCACTGCGGCTACCTGCCGCGACTGGTCCGGCACGGCTTCCGCGGCCCGATCCTGACCAGCGCCCACACCGCCCGGCTCGCCGAGATCGTGCTCCGCGACAGTGCCCGCCTCCAGATGGAAGCCGCCGAGCACGCCAACCAGCACGGCTGGTCCAAGCACCGCCCCGCCAAGCCGCTCTACGGCGATGACGACGTCGACCAGACGATCAAGTACTTCGACCCGGTACCGGTGGGTAGCGAGGTCGAGATCATGGCCGGCACGAAGTTGATGCTGCACCACGGCGGTCACATCCTGGGCTCCGCCTGGGCGCACCTGACCCTTGAGGACGGCCACACCCTGGCCGTCAGCGGCGACCTCGGCCGCCCCGGCCACCCGCTCCTGCTGCCGCCCGAGCCGTTCTCCGGCGCCGACGTTCTGTTGATGGAGTCGACGTACGGCAACCGCCGCCACGACCACGAAAGCGCACAGCGCGAATTCGCCTCGGTGATCACTCGGACGCTGTCCCGTGGCGGGACGGTCGTCATCCCGGCCTTCGCGATCGACCGCACCGAGGTCGTCCTGCACGAGCTGGCCACCCTGCGCAGCGACGGCACCCTGCCCCGCCACGTACCCGTCTACGTCGACAGCCCCATGGCCCTGGCCGCACTGGACGTCTACCGCGACGCCGTACGGGCCCACTCGCCCGAGCTGCGCCCCGAGATCCTCGCCCGGGGCGAGGCGGCGATCAGCCCGGAGCCCTTCCTGGCCGCCCGGACCGTCCAGGAATCGATCGACATCAACAACACCACCGGGCCGGCGATCATCGTCTCCTCCGCCGGCATGGCCACCGGCGGCCGCGTCCTGCACCACCTCCACCGCATCCTGCCCGACCCTCGCAACGCCGTGGTCATCGTGGGCTTCGCCGCCGCCGGCACCCGCTCGCGCGACCTCGTGGACGGCGCCCGCACCCTCAAGATGTTCGGCGAGTACGTCCCCGTACGCGCCGAGGTCGCCGACGTACCGCACTTCTCCGCGCACGCCGACGCCGGCCAGATCATCGACTGGCTGCGCGCCGCCCCGGCCCCGCACACCACCTACCTCGTCCACGGCGAGGAGAGCGCCTCCGAGACCCTGCGAGACCGCATCGACCACGAACTGGGATGGACGGCCGTCGTACCCAAGTCCGGGGAGGCCGTCCTGGTCCGCTGACCGGGGCCGGACGGTCCCCGCGGTGTGCACCGCGCGGCCCTCCCGGACGTGGTGGCCCACCGAGCAGGGTGGATGCGAAGGGTAGGAGGCACTCCATGAGCACCATGCACACCGTCCTCGAAGCGATGGCACCGGAAGCCCGGCTCGCTCACTCCCACCAGGTGACCTTCCGGGCCAGCATCCGCACTTCAACGAACGCCGGCGGGCCGAGAAGCTCTGGATCATCCAGTGCGGCACCCGCGACACTCACGTCCCCGGCCCCCAGAACGTGGTCGTCAACCTCCTCGGCTACGGCGACTCCTCGGCTGGTCCTGGATGTTTGCTCCCTACAGCTGGCACCTCGGCTCCACCGGGAGGTGCGCGCCCTGGAGTTCGACGCAGCGGCCGTACGCCGGCTGTGCAACGAGGACTCGGCCGTCGGTCGCTCCGTCGCTGTCGCCGTGGGCGCGGTCATCGCCGACCGGCTCGACTCCGCCCGCACCCGGCTCCTCGACCTGTTCGCCCCTCACGGCAGCGGCACCCCGCTCGCCTACGCACGCTGAGGACCCCGCCATGACCTCCACCCCGTACACCGTCGCAGACGTCATGACCACCAAGGTCATCGCCGTCACCCCCTCGACCGGCTTCAAGGACATCGCCACCGCGATGGAGCGGTGGAAGGTGACCGCCCTACCCGTCATCGAGGGCGAGGGCCACGTCGTCGGCGTGGTCTCCGAGGCCGATCTCCTGCCCAAGGAGGAGTTCCACGAGCACCGCCCGGGCCTGATCGAGCAGATGCGCCGCCTCGGCGACACCGCCAAGGCGGGCTCCACCCGCGCCGAGAACATGATGACCACCCCGGCCGTCACGATCCGCCCCGACGCCACCCTGCCTCAGGCCGCCCGCCTCATGGCCGACCGGCACATCAAGCGCCTCCCGGTCGTCGACGCCGACGGCACCCTCCAGGGCATCGTCAGCCGCGCCGACCTCCTCAAGGTCTTCCTCCGCACCGACGAGGAACTCGCCACCGAGATCCGCCGCACCGTCGTCGAACGCCTCTTCCCCCTCTCCCACGAAGCGGTCAAGGTCACCGTGGCCCAGGGGATCGCCACGCTGACCGGCCAGGTCCGCGACGGCAACCTGATCCCCCTGGCCGAACGCCTCACCCACTCCGTCGAGGGCATAGTGGACGTCCACTGCCGACTGGATGCACCGGCCGAGGCGTGAGGTCTGACCGCGGAGCCGTGCCGGGACGATGCCGCGCAGAGCCCGTACCGACGAGGAGCGCAGCGACGAGCAAGCCCTGCGGTCAGCGCCGGATGGCGATGACCTCGACGTCCGCGTTCATGGCGCGCAGCCTCCGCACCGCTTGTAGCAGCGAGACTTGAGCGAAGGCGAAGAGAGAGTTGACGGCAATATCCTCGCCGTCCTTCAGTAGGATGCCGAAGACCACGCGGAGCGTACCGAAGTCTTGGATGAGGCGGTGGTTTGGGCTGTGGGCGGCTATCTGCTTGAGGAACTTGGCTCGCACCTCCGCATCGCTCCGCAAGGTCTCCACGGCGACCACCCCTTGGGCGAAGAGGTGGTTGAGGGGGGCGGTACTCGAGGTGGCCTTCTTGACGCAGATCAGCTGACTGTCAGGGCCCAAGACGTCGCAGATCTCCAACCCCCCTCCCTTGAATTTGCCGGTGTGGACATTCTTCTTGTCGAAGAGGAGATATCCGTCCTGCTCTGCTGCCCGGTGGTTGAACCAGTCTTCATCGTGGGAATCTTGACCGTCTGAGTTGAGCGGTCCCCTCGTCCAGCTGGGCAGCGTGACGGTCCGCGGGGCCTCGAAGAGGCTGGTGAGCTCCTCTTCGAGGGTTTCAATGAAGCCAGCTCCCACCTCAAACCATTTTCCGTTGCCGTAGAACAGCCGGTCGGGGTTGGCCTGTATGTCAGCGATCAGCCACTCCTTGCCATTGGTGGTGACGCCGGCAGGGGTTTGGCAGTCGTCGTCGCTGAACATGGTCACCCGGACGTCGGCGAGCGCCTTCAGTCGCTCGCCGTGCGGCTTGTCCTTCACGAAGGCCAGCAGCTGGCTCAATTCGAGTTCGTTGGTTTCGATCACTCGGGCTCCGCGTCGGATGCGGAACGCTTGGGCCGAGCTGTGGCTTTCCTGACAGGCGTCGGGAACTCCGGTGGTCAGGCGGGGACTGCCCGGGTCTGCGAGGAGGCCCTCGAGGATCTTCTGGGCTTCGACAGCCTTGCGGCTGCCGTTGTTGAGGGTATGGACCCTGCTGACGAATCGCAGCTGAGGTAGTGGATCGGGTCTTGCGCAGACGTCTTCGATCGTCCGTAGGTCGCTGAGGAACTCTTCCAGGCTGGTGGCCAGAGGCAGTTTTATGGTGGCCTGGGAGCATTCAACCCGCACTCGACGTATCCGACCCGATTCCAATGACGTCAGCGCCAGCCCGCTTACGGTGCCGCATATGCGGCGGACGACAGCACCAAAGCGGTCCAGTCCGAAATCGTCGATGCGTTCGCCGCGCGAGACCGAGTACTCGTCAACCCGGCCCCGGCCGTCCATGATCTGATTGCGGACCTTGATGACTCCGGCGTCGTCGAGGCAGCGGGTTGCGAATTCCAGACCGAACTCGTCGTCGCGGTAGTAGGGGTCCAGCATGTGGTGCCCCACTCCGTAACTCAGCGCGTAGACCCCACGGGCCGTACGCATGATGACTAGGCCGGCTGCAGCGCGATTCCTCTCGTTGACGTTGAGGCCGGTGATGGACTCGAGGGTGTCGCACCAGTCAGCGCGCTCACGAGGCACTCCTCCCGTCATCAGCAGTCCCTCGATGCCTTCACGGGTGAAGTTCCGGACCTCATAGTCGGCGCCGTCAAGGTACCTGTCACGCACGAACTCGCTCAGCTCCACGGCATGCCCTTCGGCCCTCAACCGGTGGAGCGTGGACTTACGGGTGGCGGGTCGGGTTCTGCGGGTATTGCCCACGGTGGCCTCCACGCACGTGCAACGCAGGACCTACCAAGAAAGCAGACAGGAGGCGTCCCCGCCACTGAACTGACCACCCGAGTTTCGCGCGGATGCCAGCCGAGAAAGGGTGCCAGCAGGGGCGGGGAGTCCTTCCAACGCTGCTGCCCCCAGATCCGGCAAAGACCTGCCCGACGTCAGACACCAGCGGCACGCACCCTCTCCCCGGCTGGCGACCGTTGCCGCGCGCCCGGGCGCCGTACGCACGCCGTAACGCGCCGCCCCACGGACCGCCGAAGCATCGTGGGTTCAGGTTGGTGAACGGAGCATCTGAGTCCACCGAGCGTTCGCACACACGTCCGGTGACAACAACGGCTGTTATGTGCCAACTATCGTTGTGAGTCACACGACGTCAGCGGCGGACCCGGGGCATGCCCAGGCCGATCCAGGAGATGATCTCACGCTGGATCTCGTTGTTGCCGCCGCCGAAGGTGAAGATGACGGCGCTGCGGTAGCCGCGTTCGAGTTCGCCGTGCAGGACCGCGCCGGCGGAGCCGTCCTTGAGGGAGCCGGCCGCGCCGACGATCTCCATGAGCCAGGCGTACGCGTCCCGGCGGGCCTCGGAGCCGTACACCTTGACCGCGGAGGCGTCCTGCGGGGTGAGGGTGCCGGCCTGGACGGCGTTCACCATCTGCCAGTTGAGCAGCTTCATCGCGTCAAGCCGGGCGTGGGTGCGTGCGAGGCGCCCGCGCACCCAGCCGAGGTCGATGACCCGGCGGCCGTCGGCGAGTTTGGTCGCGGCGGCCCAGCGCTGGACGTCGTGGAGGGCCCGGATGGCCATGGTGCCGTGCGCGGCCAGGGTCACGCGCTCGTGGTTGAGCTGGTTGGTGATCAGGCGCCAGCCCTTGTTCTCCGCGCCGACCCGGCGGCTCGCGGGGACGCGGATGTTCTCGTAGTAGCTGGCGGTGGTGTCGTGCGAGGCGAGGGTGTTGATCAGGGTGCAGGAGTAGCCGGGGTCCGAGGTCGGCACGAGGAGCATGGTGATGCCCTTGTGCGCGGGGGCGTCCGGGTCGGTGCGCACGGCGAGCCAGACCCAGTCGGCGGTGTCGCCGTTGGTGGTCCAGATCTTCTGGCCGTTGACGACGTACGTGCCGTTCTCCTCGTCGCCCTCGCGGACGGCCTTGCACTTGAGCGCCGCGAGGTCGGTGCCGGCGTCGGGCTCGCTGTAGCCGATGGCGAAGTCGATCTCCCCCGCGAGGATCTTCGGCAGGAAGTACGCCTTCTGCTCGTCGGTGCCGAACTGCATGATGGTCGGCCCGACGGTGTTGAGCGCCATCAGAGGCAGCGGTACGACGGCCTGCGCGGCCTCGTCGAAGAAGATGAACTGGTCCATCGGGGACATCCCGCGGCCGCCGTACTCCTTCGGCCACCCGACCCCGAGCCAGCCGTCCGCCCCGAGGCGTCGGATCGTCTCGCGGTAGTACCGCTTCTGGGCGGCCGGGTCCTCGTAGCGGGCGTAGACGTCGTCCGGGACCAGCTCGGCGAAGTAGGCGCGCAGCTCGGTGCGCAACTGCTGCTGCTCAGGCGTGTATTCGAGGTGCACGGCCCCTCCGGGAGTCTCGCGGTCCAGCCGGTTCGCTGTGGCGGCGGTCAGAGTAGAACCAGTTTCAGAAATTCGGAAGGGCCGGGGATGCGCGGGGCCCGGGCGTTCCCGGGGTGCCGGTGGCTCGAGGACCCGCGTGCCGGCGGTTCCGCGCCGCCGTTCATACTCCCGTCCATGACGAGCCCACGGAGCAGAGCGGAATTCTTCGTCGCGCCCGAGCGGGACGGCCGTTTCAGCGGCCCCGCGACCGGCGACGAACGGCGCATGCTGGTCGCCTTCCTGGCGGACCACCGCGCGACCCTGGAACTGAAGTGCGCAGGCCTGGAAGAGGAGTTGGCGCGGCGGTCCGTTGAGCCGTCCACGCTCTCCCTGCTGGGGCTGGTCCGGCACCTCGCCGATGTGGAGCGCCGCTGGTTCAGGAAGGTCCTGGCCGGGCAGGACGCGCCGCCGCGGTACTCCTCCGCGGCCGCACCGGACGGGGACTTCGACGGCGCCGAGGCCGACCCCGCGGCCGTCGAGGCGGCCTGGGAGGCGTGGCGCCACGAGGTGGCCTTCGCCGAACGCTTCGTCGCCGAGGCGCCCGACCTCGACGTCGAGGCCGTGGACGCGTGGCGCGGGAAGGTGTCCCTGCGCTGGGTCCTCATCCACATGGTCGAGGAATACGCGCGGCACAACGGTCACGCCGACCTGCTGCGCGAGAGGATCGACGGAGCCGTCGGCATCTGAGCCGCCGGGTACTTCACCGTGGCCCGGCCGTGCTGATGCCGGTGCCGGCCAGGCCCGGCCGCTTCATGTGCTCCTCCGGCCGGCGCAGGGTCGGACCACTCCCCCGGCGTCGAGCGCACCGGGCAGGCCGACGGCCCCGGTTCCCGGCTCGGGACCGCTCGCGCCGGGCCCGTACCGGGTGGGACGTCCGCCGCCGTCAGGTGTAGAGGTAGAGGAGGTCGAAGCGGACGAGGTCCCGGGCCCCGTCGAAGTGGTACGCGCCCGAGGGGAGGGCGGACGACTGCGGGCGGTTCGCGTGCGCGTCGAACTGCGGGCTGTGCTGCCAGGCGGCGTCGGCGGGCAGGTACTGCTCCAGCGGGGCGGGCAGCCCGGACGTGGGTGCGGCGGGCGCGAAGGCGTACTCGGCGTTGCGCACGATCGCGGCCGCGCCGCCGGCCGCGAGGCGGGCGACACCGACCAGGCGGATCCGGGAGTCCGGGCTCGGGACGGTGCGGTCCCCGGCGCCCTCGTCGATGTCGTAGCCCAGCCAGTGCGCCTCGGTCAGTTCACCCACGTGCGTCCCGAAGCGGGACTCCAGCGGCTCGAGGTCGGTGCGGACCCGGACCCGGGGCCGGTCCGGCTGCGGCCACGCGGCGTACGCCGTGAGACCGCCCACGGCCAGCAGCGGGAGGCCGGCGATGAGCAGGAACCTGCGCCGGTCCGTACGTCCCGGCTGCGCTTCCACGACCGCCCCCGCCCCGATGCCCGTCAGTTCAGGGCGCTGATCATAGCCGCCGCCGTCGCCGCCATCGCCGTACGGGCGGCCGTCAGGTACGGCCGGGGGTCCGCCGGGGTCAGGTGGGTGCGGATGGCCTCGGTCATGGCCAGGTTCAGCGCGGTCCCGATGTTGACCTTGCGGATGCCGCCGGCGACGGCCGCCGCGAGCTCGGCGTCCGGCAGCCCGGAGGACCCGTGCAGGACGAGCGGCACGTCCACCGTCTTGGCCAGCCGGGCCAGCAGCACGTGGTCCAGGGCCGCGGTCCGGCTGGTCATGGCGTGGCTGCTGCCGATGGCGACGGCCAGCGCGTCGACCCCGGAGTCGGCGACGAACCTCCGTGCCTCGTCGGGGTCGGTACGGGCGCCGGGCGCGTGCGGATCCAGCGGGGCGGCGCCGTTCTTGCCGCCGACCTCGCCCAGCTCGGCCTCGATCCACAGCCCGTTGGCGTGCGCCCAGTCGGCGGCGGAGCGCGTCGCCTCGAGGTTCTCCCCGTACGGGAGGTGCGCGGCGTCGTACATCACGGAGCTGTACCCGGCGTCGCAGGCCTGCCGGAGCAGTTCCGCGCTCTTGACGTGGTCCAGGTGCAGGCCGACGGGGACCGCGGCGGCCTCAGCGCAGGCGACGGCCGCGCGGGAGATGGGCAGCAGCTGCCCGCCGCGGAACTTCACGGCGTTCTCGCTCAGTTGCAGGATGACCGGCAGCCCGGCGGCCTCGGCCCCGGCCACGACGGCTTCGGCGTGCTCCAGGGTGATGATGTTGAAGGCGGCGACGGCTCGGCCCGAGCGGGCCGCCTCCAGGACCAGGGGTCCCGCGGGTACGAGGCTCATCGGACCGCCTCCTCGCCGGTGGTGAGGATCACCGAGCGGGTGAGGTGGCGCGGCGCGTCCGGATCCAGCTGCTGGTGGGCCGCGACGGCGAGGGCGAGGCGGTGCACGCGGACCAGTTCGGCGAGCGGGTCGAGCCGCCCGGCCACCCACTGGGCGCCGGTGGCCCGCACCTGCGCGGCGAGCCCCTCGGGGGCCTCGTCGAGCGACCAGGTGGCGGTGCCGGGCCCGGAGACGCTGATCGGCCCGTGCCGGTACTCCATCGCCGGGTAGGACTCCGCCCAGGACAGCGAGGCCTCCCGCATCTTCAGTGCGGCTTCGTTGGCCAGCCCGACGCTCCAGCCGCGGCCGAGGAAGGTGAACTGCCCCCGGCTCGCGAGCTCTGCGGGCAGCGGCTCGGTGAGGGCGGTGCGGGCGTCCTCGACCACGGCAGGGGTGTGCCGCCCGACGTGGGCGCGCAGCAGGGTGAGGGCGGTGGTCGCGAAGCGGGTCTGCACGACGGACTGTTCGTCGGCGAAGTCGAGCACGACGAGCTCGTCCGCGAGGGTCATCACCGGGGTCGCGGGATCGCCGATGACCGCGGTGGTGGGGACGCCCGTGTCGCGGAGCGCCCCCAGCAGGTCCAGTACCTCGGTGGTGGTGCCGGACCGGGTCAGGGCGACGACCCTGTCGTAGCGGCGGTGGCGGGGGAACTCCGAAGCGGGGAAGGCGTCGGTCTCGCCCTGCCCGGCCTCCTCGCGCAGCACGGCGGCCGCCTGGGCCATGAAGTACGAGGTCCCGCACCCGACGATCGCGGTACGCTCCCCCGGCTGCGGCAGCACCGACCGCTGGGCCGGGGCCAGTTCGGCGGCCCGTTCCCAGCATGCGGGCTGCGTGCCCAACTCGTACGCGACGTGACTCATACAGGCTCCCTCGTGCGACATGGCGGGTCTGAATGCGTGTTCCTGCAAGGTATCGGGCAGTTTCACGCAACTTCAAGCATCCACGGGGTGATCGACTGAGTTAGTGTCGCCGGGTGGGCCGGTGGAGGCCGGGGGAACTCACCGGCGAGGGCCGTGGAACGAATGTCGCAGAACACCGGAGGGGCGGACGATGACGCGCAAGGAGCGCTGGCAGACACTGCTGGACCTGCTCGTGGAGCGGGGTGAGCTGGAGGTGGAGCCGGCGGCGGAGGCCCTCGGCGTGTCGGCCGCGACGATTCGCCGCGACCTCGACCAGCTCGCCGAACAGCAGCTGCTGGTCCGCACCCGTGGCGGGGCGGTCCTGCACGGGGTCTCGTACGAACTCCCGCTGCGCTACCGGACCTCGCGCCGCGCCGCCGAGAAGCGCCGGATCAGCGAGGCGGTGGCGGCCCTGGTCGTCCCGGGCGAGGTGATCGGCCTGACGGGCGGCACCACGACCACCGAGGTGGCGAGGGCCCTGGCCGGCCGCCCGGACCTGGCGCAGGGCTCGCCGGCGCTCACCGTGGTGACGAACGCCCTCAACATCGCGGGCGAGCTGGTGATCCGGCCGCAGTTCAAGATCGTGCTGACGGGGGGCGTCGCCCGCCCGCAGTCGTACGAGCTCACGGGGCCCCTCGCCGAGCAGGTGCTGGGCCAACTCGCCGTGGACACCGCGGTGCTCGGCGTGGACGGCTTCGACCCGGCGGACGGCGCGGCGACCCGGCACGAGGACGAGGCCTCGGTCAACCGCCTGCTGTGCGAGCGGGCCCGCCGGGTGGTCGTCGCGGCCGACTCCAGCAAGCTGGGCGTGCGGGCGTTCGCCCGGATCTGCGCCACCTCGTCGGTGGACGTGCTGGTGACGGACACCGGCCTGGCGGCCGGGGTGGCCCGGGAGTTCGAGGCCGCGGGGGTGCAGGTGCTACGGGTGTGAGCCGCGGCCCGGGCGGCCGTCCGGGCGGAGTGGATCTGCGTCCGGCCCGGCCGGATCACCGCCCGCACCGTCGATCACCGCCCGCACGGTTGATCCCCGCCCGGTCCGGCCCTCCGTAGACTCCCCGGATGGACAGCCATCCCCTGAGCCTCACCGTCCTCGGCAGTGCCACTCCGTATCCGGGCCCGGACAACCCCTGTTCCGGCTACCTGGTGTCCGGCGGCGGCACCCGCGTCTGGGTGGACGCCGGCACGGGGACACTCGGACCGCTCCAGCGGTACGTCGGGCTGGGCGCGCTGGACGCGGTCTGGATCTCGCACCTGCACGCCGACCACAGCGCGGACCTCCTCACCGCGTACTACGGCCTGCTCTTCGCCGACGTCGAACGGGCGGCGCCGCTCCCTCTGTTCGGCCCTCCGGGCATCGCGGACCGGCTGGCCGGCTTCCTCACCAACGGCGCGGCGCGCAGCCCCGTCGAGTCCGCCTTCGCCGTCCACGAACTGCACGACGGACACCGGGCGAGGATCGGGGCGCTCACCCTCACGAGCAGCGCCGTCGCGCACGGGATGCCCGCCTTCGCGGTCCGCGTCGAGGCCGGCGGCCGCTCGCTGGTCTACTCCGGGGACACCGCGCCGTGCACTGCGCTGACGGCCCTCGCCGAGGGGTGCGACCTGCTGCTGTGCGAGGCGGAGAGCGCCCGCCGACCGTCGCCCGAGGAGGGCGAACACCTCCACCACACGCCCGAGGAGGCCGGTGCGACTGCGGCCGCCGCACGCGCCGGACGGCTGGTCGTCACGCACGTGGGCCGCGGCCTCACCCCTGCCGAGGCGGTCTCGCGCGCCTCGGCGCACTACGGCGGGCCCGTCGGGCACGCGGCGCCCGGGACGGTCTTCACGCTCGCCTGACCCGCCTGCGTCCGTTTGCGTCCGCCTGCGTCCGGCGTGCGGCGTACCTCGATCAGTGCGCCGGCAGCCGCTCGGACTCGCGGACCAGAGCGGCCAGCACGGGGGCGATCAGCGGATGGGTCTCGCCGCCCCGGCGGGTGGCGGCGAAGACCCTGCGGGTGGCGGCCGGGCCGGTCACCGGTCGGACCTGGACCTCCTTGAGGTCCATGCCCCGCAGCGCCGAGCGCGGTACGAGGGCCACCCCGGCGCCGGCGCCCACCAGCGCCGTCACGGCGCGGAAGTCGTCGGAGGAGTGGACGAACCGGGGCTGGAAGCCCGCCAGTTCGCAGGCGAGGAGCGTCACGTCGTGGCACGGGTTGCCGGGGTACTGGCCCACCCAGTCCGAGTCGGACAGGTCGGCCAGCGACACCGCGGGCGCGTCGGCCAGCGGGTGACCCGAGGGCAGCACCGCGTCGAAGGGCTCCGCGTACAGCGGGAGGACAGACAGCCGGGCGTCGTCCGCTCCGGGCCCGCCCCGGTACTCGACCGCCAGGGCCACGTCCGCCTCGCCGTCCAGGAGCAGCGGCAGGCTCTGGTCGCCCTCCGCGTCCCGGACCCGAAGCCGGATGCCCGGCTGCTCCAGTGCGAGCCGCGCGATCGCCGGGGCCAGGACCTCGGCGATCCCCGTCGCGAAGGCGGCCACGGTGACCTCGCCCGCCGAGCCGCCCGCGTAGGCGGCGAGTTCGGCCTCCGCCCGCTCCAACTGCGCCAGCACCTCGTGGGCGTGGCCGAGGAGGATCTCACCGGCCGCGGTGAGCCGCACGCCGCGGCCGCTGCGGGTGAGCAGCGAGTGGCCCGTCTCCTGTTCCAGCGCCGCGAGCTGCTGGGAGACGGCCGAGGGGGTGAGGTACAGGGCTGCGGCCGCGGCGGTCACCGTACGGTGGTCCGCCACGGCCCGCAGGATGCGCAGCCGGCGGGGGTCGATCACCCCTCCATTGTCGCAGGCCACCTGGGTCCCTCAGGCCGCTGAGGCCGCTCTTGCCACCCCCACCGCCCTTGCCACTCGGACCGCTCTGGCCCCATAAGCCGCTCACACCCCTCAGGCCCGCCAGGCGACTCGGGCTCAGGCCGGCCGGGCCGGTCAGGCGCCGGTCAGGCCTTCTCGGCCGCCAGCGCCGCACGGGCCTCGGTGAAGGCGGCCACCGCGCGCTCCACGTCGGCCGTCGAGTGGGCCGCCGAGAGCTGCACGCGGATGCGCGCCGCACCCATCGGCACCACCGGGTAGGAGAAGCCGATCACGTAGACCCCGCGCTCCAGGAGCAGCTCCGCCATGCGGGCCGCCTCCGCCGCGTCGCCGATCATCACGGGGGCGATGGCGTGGTCACCGGGGAGGATCTCGAAACCCGCCTCGGTCATCTTCGCGCGGAACAGCGCGGTGTTGGCGGCGAGCTGCTCGCGCAGGTCGCCGGCCGACTCCAGCAGGTCGAGGACCTTGAGGGAGGCCGCGGCGATGACCGGGGCGAGGGAGTTGGAGAAGAGGTACGGGCGCGAGCGCTGGCGCAGCAGCTCCACGATCTCGGCGCGCGCCGCGACGTAACCGCCGGAGGCGCCGCCGAGGGCCTTGCCGAGGGTGCCGGTGATGATGTCGACGCGGTCCATGACCCCGTGCAGTTCGGGGGTGCCGCGTCCGCCGGGGCCGACGAAGCCGACGGCGTGCGAGTCGTCGACCATGACCATGGCGTCGTAACGCTCCGCCAGGTCGCAGATCTCGGCGAGCGGGGCGACGTAGCCGTCCATGGAGAAGACGCCGTCGGTGACGATCAGCTTGCGCCGGGCGCCGCCTTCGGTGGCCTCCTTCAGGCGGGCTTCGAGCTCGGCCATGTCGCGGTTGGCGTAGCGGAAGCGCCTGGCCTTGCTCAGCCGGATGCCGTCGATGATCGAGGCGTGGTTGAGGGCGTCGGAGATGACCGCGTCCTCGGCGCCGAGGAGGGTCTCGAAGACTCCGCCGTTGGCGTCGAAGCAGGAGGAGTAGAGGATCGTGTCCTCCTGGCCGAGGAAGGCCGACAGCCGCGCCTCCAGCTCCTTGTGCACCTCCTGGGTGCCGCAGATGAAGCGGACGGAGGCCATGCCGTAGCCCCAGCGGTCCAGTGCGTCCTTCGCGGCGGCGACGACCTCGGGGTGGTCGGCGAGGCCCAGGTAGTTGTTGGCGCAGAAGTTGAGGACCTCTCCCGCCGTGCCGCCCGCGGTGACGGCGACGGCCGCGCTCTGCGGGGTGCCGATGACGCGCTCGGGCTTGTGCAGGCCGGCGGCACGGATCTCGTCGAGGGTGGTGCGCAGGTCCTCGCGGACGGACTCGAACATGGGTGCGTTCTCCTTGTGCGGCGGAGTCGGGCGAAGAGGGGGGCCGGGCCCCGCGGAGGGGGTTCCCCCGGACGGAGTCGGGGGGAGAGGGTTTGCGGGGCCCGGCCGGAGGGAGATGGTTCAGTGGGTCCGGTCCGGCGGTTAGGCCGTCCAGTCCAGGATGATCTTGCCGCTGCGGGCGGTCGACGCCTCGTCGAAGGCCGCCTCGAAGTCGCGGTGCGAGTAGCGGCCGGTGATCACGGGGCTGAGGTCGAGCCCGCCCTCCAGCAGCACGGTCATCGCGTACCAGGTCTCGAACATCTCGCGGCCGTAGATGCCCTTGATGGTGATCATCGAGGTGACCACCTTCGCCCAGTCCACCGGGAACTCCTGCGCGGGCAGGCCCAGCATGGCGATCTTGCCGCCGTGCGTCATGTTGTCGATCATGTCGCGCATGGCCTCGGCGCGGCCGGACATCTCCAGGCCGACGTCGAAGCCCTCGCGCAGGCCGAGCCGCGTCTGCGCCTCGGCGATCGAGGACTCGGCGACGTTCACCGCGAGGGTGGCACCCGCCTTGCGGGCGATCTCCAGGCGCTCGGGGCTCACGTCGGTGATGACGACGTTGCGGGCGCCGGCGTGCTTGGCCACGGCCGCCGCCATGATCCCGATCGGGCCGGCGCCGGTGATCAGCACGTCCTCGCCGACCAGCGGGAAGGACAGGGCCGTGTGCACGGCGTTGCCGAAGGGGTCGAAGATCGCGGCGACGTCCAGGTTCACGGTGGTGCGGTGCACCCAGACGTTCTGCGCCGGCAGCACCACGTACTCGGCGAAGGCGCCGTCCCGGCCGACGCCGAGCCCGATCGTGCTGCGGCACAGGTGGCGGCGGCCGGCCAGGCAGTTGCGGCACCTGCCGCACACCAGGTGGCCCTCGCCGCTGACCAGCGCGCCGATCTCGATGTCGCGGACGTCCGCGCCGAGCGCCGCGACCTCGCCGACGAACTCGTGGCCGAGGACGAGCGGGGTCTTGACCGCGCCCTGCGCCCAGCCGTCCCAGGCCCGGATGTGGAGGTCGGTTCCGCAGATGCCGGTGCGCAGCACCTTGATCAGCACATCGCCGGGGCCGTACTCGGGCTCGGGGACGTCCATGAGCCACAGTCCGGGCTCGGCCTTGTGCTTGACGAGTGCCTTCATGGGGTGGCTCCAGGCATGCGGAAGGAGGCGCCGCGGGCGTGCGGGCCCGGACGGCGTCGGTGACGGGCACCAATCTGCCGATCGGCGCAGTGATCAGTCCATCGAGACTTTCTTAAGCGGGCCGACAGCGCAGCTTCACGCCTATGCTCCTCGGGTGACGGGGCAGGGTCCCGTGCCGATGCCGGCGCGGGGAAAAGGGGAGGTGAGGGGCGTGCCGAGTCTGCGCAGCAGGGCGCTGTCGGCGGCGCTGATCGCGGCGGGACGGCGAAGATGGTTCGCGAGCGCCGAGGCGGTACGGACCCGGGTGGCGGAGTCCGCCCGCCGGCCCGCCTCCCATCTGCCGCCGCGTTCGCTGGGGCGGGTCGCGGACATCTCGCGGACCTTCGTCGGAGCCTGGCCCGTGTACGACGTCTCCCCCCTCGGGAGGGAGCCCGCGGCACAGGTGCTGTACGTGCACGGCGGCGGGTACATCAACGAACTGGTCCGCCCGCACTGGGCGCTGATCCGGACCCTGGTGACGCAGGCGCGGGCGCGGGTCGTCGTACCGGCGTACGTCCTCGCTCCGCGCGGTACCGCCGACCGGAACGTCCCGGTCGCGGCCGATCTGCTGAGCGGCCTGATCGCGGGCGGCGGTGGCGGCGGGACGGTGCTCATCGGGGACTCGGCGGGGGCCGGGCTGGCGCTGGCGGCCGCGCAGTGGCTGCGCGACCGCACCGGCGCGCAGCCCTCCAGGATCGTGCTGATCTCGCCCTGGCTGGACGTGACCATGAGCCATCCGGACCAGGCGGCCATCGAGGCCGCCGACCCGATGCTGGCCCGTCCGGGGCTGCGGGAGGCCGGCCGGCTGTACGCGGGGACCCTGGCCGTCGACGATCCCCGGGTGAGCCCGCTGCACGGGAGTTTCGCAGGGCTGGCGCCGCTGACGGTGTTCGCCGGGACCCGGGACGTGCTGATCACGGACAGCAGGGAGCTGCTGCGCCGGGCCCGCACGGAGGGGGCCGAGGTGGAGTTCCACGAGGCGGCGGGGCTGCCGCACGCGTACCCGCTGCTGCCGGTGCCGGAGGGGCGGGCGGCGCGCGACCGGATCGTCGAGCTGATCAGGGCGACGGCTGAGCTGTGATCCGACGGCCGGCTGTGACCCGACGGCCGGCTGTGACCCGACGGCGGACTGTGACCCGCCGGCGGAGCTGTGACCTGCCCACCCGTGACCGCGGATCACAGTGCGCTACGCCGTGCAGGTCATCAGCGAGCTGATCGGCCAGGCCCGGTACGCCGTCCAGTACGCCTCGTCGCGTACGTCGTCGGCGGGCGGGGTCCGGTTCGGCTGCCAGCCGACGGTGGCGAAGCCCGCCTCGACGGCCGCCTCGGCGAGGTCGGAGTGGGCCCACTCGCGGAACTCGAACGGCACCGGCGGCTCGGTCAGGAAGTGCGCCTTCAGCAGCGGTGCGTCGCCGTCCGGGATCCGGTCGAGGATGCGGACCCCGTACGGCGACCAGTCGACGCGCGGGAAGGCCCCCGCGTTGGGCACGATCGCCAGCAGCCGCCCGCCGGCGCGCAGGTTGGCGCGGACGGACCGGAACATCGCGTGCAGGGACCTGCGGTCGGGCGCGTAGCTGAAGACGTAAGCGGCGGTGGCGAGGTCGAAGGGGCCGAGGTGGGGAAGGCCGGCGGCGTCGGCGACGTGGTACTCGACGTCCGGCCGGTCCTTCGTGGCCTCGTGCTCGCGGGCCAGCCGGATCATCTCCTCCGAGACGTCCACGCCGACGGTGCGGCGGGCCCCGCCGCGGGCGAGCAGCCGGGTGTTGTAGCCGTATCCGCAGGCCAGGTCGAGGGCGTCGAGCCCGCGCACCCCGCCGAGCGCGTCGAGGGCTCCGTGCAGCGTGTAGGTGTCGGCCGCCGAGAAGGCCGCCGTGGTCTTGGACTCCGCGTAACGCTCGCCGATGGTGTCGTACTGGAACCGCATGCTCTGCCTTCCGGGGACCTGCCGGGGGGGTGGGGGCGTGCGTATCGTGCCCCGCGGCGCGACCTGGGGGCGGCCCGTACACCCGTACGTCCCCCGGACGAGGGAGGCGGTCGGCCTATCGCGGGTGCTCGGGCCCCTGCCGGCCGCTCGGAATCAGCTCGCGGGCACAGGCGCGCAGCCAGGCGTGCGCCGGGTCGGCGTCGTGGCGCGGGTGCCAGGCCATGCCGAAGGGCAGGGGCGGCAGGGCGAGCGGTATCTCGAAGGTCTCCAGCCCCAGTGCGGCGGCGAGCGGCGCGACCTGGGTGGTCAGCAGTCCGACGAGGTCGCTCTCGCGCAGGACGAACAGCGAGGCGGGGAAGGTGCCGACGCTGCCCACCACGCGCCGGGACAGCCCCTGTTCGGCGAGGGCGGCGTCCACCGGGCCCTCGAGGCGTCCGCGCCGGGAGGCGGTCAGGTGCTCGGCCGCGGCGAACCGGCGCACCGTGAGGCGGCCGCGGAGCAGCGGGTGCCCGCGGCGCACGACGCCCAGCATGCGCTCCTCGGACAGGTGCTCGACGCGCACTTCGGGGGAACGGGTGTCGACGACGCCGAGTTCCAGGTCGGCGACGCCTTCGCGCAGCGCGGGGACGTCCACGTGGCTCTCCGGGAGGAAGCGCAGCCGCACCCCCGGCGCCTCGCGGGTCACCCGGGTGAAGAGCGTGGCCCCGTAGACGGCGGTGAAGGCGTCGTTGGCCAGCACGGTGAAGGTGCGGGTGAGGGTGGGCAGGTCCACCTCCGCGCCGGTGAGGAAGAGGGCGCGGGCCCGTTCCACGACGGCGCGGACCTCCCCCTGCACGGCGAGCGCGTGCGGGGTGGGCACCATGACCCGGCCGGCCCGGACCAGGACGGGGTCGCCGAGGGCCTTCCGGATCCGGCCGAGGGTCCGGCTCATGGCGGGCTCGGACAGGTGCATGCGGGCCGCCGCCCGGGACACGCTCGCCTCCTCCAGGAGGACGTCGAGGGCGACGAGGAGATTCAGATCGAGACCGGATTGCGTCACACGCATGAATCCCTTGCACAAGTTGCACTGGAAAGCAGGTCATCCCAACTCTACGGTGATCCAAGGGTGATGGCCGTCGCCGGCCTTCCCTTCCCCCTCACCCTCTTCTTCCTTCTCTTCCTGCCTGCCTGCCTTCCGCCGTACCGCCACCGACTCCGAGGAGGAGCCGTGCTCCGCCATGCCGTCGCGCAGGGTCCCACCGTCCCCGCGCCCTCTCTCACCCGGCCAGCCCTGCTCGCCCTGTGCGCCTGCGTCCTGGTCGCCCAGGGGATGGTCGCCGCCGTCAACCTGCTGATCCCCCAGCTCGCCGCGTCCGACCTGCGTCCGGATCCCGGCGAGCTGCTGTGGTCGGTGGACGCGTACGTCATCGTCTTCGCCGCGCTGCTGATCCCCGCCGGGGCACTCGGCGACCGGTACGGCCGCAAGGGCGCCCTGCTCGCCGGGCTCGGCCTGTTCGCGGCGGGCGGGGCGGCCAGCGCGCTCGCCCAGGCCCCCGCCGTGCTGATCGCCGGGCGCGGCGTGTGCGGGGCGGGCGCGGCCCTGATCATGCCCGCCACCATGTCCGTCCTGGTCCACCTGAGTCCGCCCGAGCGGCGCGGTCGCGCACTGGCCACCTGGACGCTGTCCGCGGGCCTCGGGGGCCTGGCGGGCAATGTCGGCGGCGGCCTGGCCGGGGAGTACCTGACCTGGCGGGCCCTGTTCTGGGCCGTCGTCCCGCTCGCCGCGCTGCTCGCGCTCGCGGTCGCCCGTGCGGTTCCCCGTACCCCGTCGCAGCCCGCCGCCGCCGTCGACCCCTTCGGAGCGGCGCTGCTCGCGGGGGCGCTGCTCGCGGTGGTCTACGGGATCATCGAGGGCCCCGCGTACGGCTGGGCCTCGGTGCAGGTGCTGACCGCCTTCGGCGCGGGTGCCGGGCTGCTCGCCGCTTTCACCGGCCATGCGCTGCGCGCCGCCCGGCCGCTGCTCGACCCGCGGATCTTCGCCTCGCGCAGGCTGCGTGCCGGGACGCTCGGCATCGCGACCGGTTTCTTCGGACTCTTCGCACTGTTCTTCGTCAATGCCCAGTACCTCCAGTACGCGAAGGACTTCTCCCCCGCCGAGACGGGGTTCGCGATCGTCCCGCTGACCGTCGGCATGGCCCTGGTGCCCGGGTTCGGCGCCCGGCTCCAGGAGCGCACCGGGCCCCGGCTGCCGGTCGGCGCCGGGCTCGGCCTGATCGGGGCGGGGCTGCTGCTCGTCTCCACCGCCGACGCGGGCACCCCGTACCCCCTGTACGCGCTCTACCTGCTGGTGCTCTCCGTGGGCACGGGCCTGTCCGCGCCCTCGCTGACGCTGACGGTCGTCGCCGAGCTGCCCTCCCACCAGGCCGGGCTCGGCTCCGGCCTGAACACCGCGGCCCGGGAGATCGGCGCCGCCCTCGGAGTGGCGGTGGTCGGCACCGTGCTGGCCTCGCGCTTCCACGGGAACCCGCAGGATCCGGCCCAGGTCGCCGCGTTCACGGACGCGATGGGGGCCGCGCTGCGCACGGTGGCCGTGGCGCTGTTGTGCGCGTCGGCCGCGGTGGTGGCGGGGTACCGGGCCGCGGGGCGGCGCGGGCGCGGCCGGGATGCAGTGGCCGCCACCGAGGGCGCATCCTGACTGTGTGATCGCGAGAGCGGACAGCGGCGGCGTGGCGGCCCCTGACGCCATGACCCGGGCGCTCGCCCGGGCGACCGTGGGCGCCGTGAACGCCGTGGGTGGGTACGCGGGCGGGGTCTACATGCGCTCGCCCACCGCCGGCCTCCTGCTGCTGTCGGTGTTCATGGGACTGCCGCTGCCGCTGTTCCGCCCGTGGTGGCGGATCCAGGTGAACCGCCCGTACCCGCCCGCCGAGGCCTACCGCACCGGGCAGGCCGTGCATCTGGCCGACGCGGAGTCGGCCGTGGGCCGCTTCCCGCAGCTCGTGGCCAGCCTGCCGTTCCCCTTCGCCTCGCTGTACGAGCCGGTGACCGCCGGGGCGCAGCGGTTCGGCGTACTGCTGGTGCTGCGCCCGGCGACCCCCGGCATCCCGGTCGGGGCCCTCGACCGGGAACGGTTGCGGGAGGCCGCGGACCGGCTGGCCCAGGAGCTCGCAGGGCTTTCGGCGGCAGGGGCGCCCGTGACGTGGGAGGGCGACCCGGTGGCGGTGCCGACGCCCCCGCCCGACACCGGGTCCGCGGGGGCCCGCGCGGCTCTCGACCGGCTCGAGCTGGCGGTGCTCTCCCTGGACCGGCAGGGCAGGATCGGCTTCGTCAACAGGGGGGCCGAGGATCTGCTCGGCCTCGCCGGCCCGCAGCTGTACGGGAAGGTGCTGTGGGAGGCTCTGCCGTGGTTGGGGCACCATGCCTACGACGACCATTTCCGGGCCGTCTTCATGTCCGGTGAGCCGGCGCACTTCCCGGCCCGTCGCGGCCGGCACCCGCCCGGGGAGTGGCTGTCGGTGGACCTGCACCCCGCCCCCGACGGCGTGACCCTGACGATCAGCAGAACCGAGAAGCCCGCATACGCCCCCGCGTCGGTGGTCCAGCCGGATGCGGGCCGGGGTTCGCCCGTCGACCAGGCCTCCGCGCTGTACCGGCCGGTGGCCCTCGCCATCGCGCTGTCGGAGGCGGTCACGGCCCGGCAGGTGTCGGCGGTGGTCACCGAGGAGCTGCTGCCGGCCTTCGGCGGCCGCCAGCTGGCGATCTACCTGCTCGACGAGCGGCACCTGTACCTCGCCTGGGAGACCGGTTTCCCGCGGGGCTTCCTCAACCGGTTCGACGGAGTCTCGCTCGATGTGCGGCTGCCGGGCGTGGAGACGCTGACCACGGGCCGGCCCATGTTCTTCGAGTCGATGCAGCACCTCGCCGCCGCCTATCCGGGCATTCCGCTGGACGCCAGCGTCGGCGCCCGCGCCTTCCTGCCCCTGATCGCCTCCGGCCGGCCGGTCGGCTCGTGCATCCTGGGCTTCGACTCGCCCCGCGGCTTCAGCTCGGAGGAGCGTACGGTACTCACGGCGCTGGCCGGCCTGATCGCCCAGGCCCTGGCGCGGGCCCGGCGCTACGACAGCGAGGCGGCCCTCGCGCGCGGGCTGCAGTCGGCCCTCCTGCCGCACCGGCTGCCGGTGCGCGAGAACGTGGACACGGTCGGCCGTTATCTCGCGGGCACCGCGGGCATGGACGTCGGCGGCGACTGGTACGACGTCATCGAGACGGGTCGCGGCCTGCTGGCCCTCGTCATCGGGGACGTCCAGGGCCACGGTGTGGCGGCCGCGGCGACCATGGGTCAACTCCGCAGTGCCGTACGGGCCTTCGCCCTCAGCGGCAGTACGCCGGAGCAGGTGATGAGGGGCACCAACCAGCTGCTCATCGACCTGGATCCGGGCCAGTTCGCCAGCTGCTGCTACGTGTTGCTCGACCCGGCCTCGGGCGCCGTCCGGGCCGTCCGGGCCGGTCACCCCCAGCCGCTGCTGCGCCATCCCGACGGCCGGACCGAGGTGCTGGACCTGTCGGGCGGGGTGGTGCTCGGCATCGACCCGGAGGCCTCGTACCCGGTCACGGAACTGCGGCTGGAGACGGGCGCGGTGCTCGCCCTCTACACGGACGGGCTGGTGGAGACGCCGGGCATCGACATCGACGACGGGGTCGAGCGGCTGCGGGCGGCCCTGGCGGCGGCCCGCCCGTCCCCGCTGACCGAGACCGCCGACCGGCTGGTCGCCGAGGCGGACGGTACCGCCGACCGGCCGGACGACATCGCCCTGCTGCTGGCGTCCCGCAAGCGCGAGGACGCGTAGGACCCGTAGGACCCGACCCGTAGGACCCGTCAGCCGGCGTGCGGGGACCGGCCCGTGGACCCGCTCGTGCCGCTCGTGCCGCCCGCGCCGCCCGCGCCGCCCGCCAGGATCAGTGCGGTGTTCACGAGTCCGACGTGGCTGAACGCCTGGGGGAAGTTGCCGAGTTGGCGTCCGGCGAGGGGGTCGTACTCCTCCGCGAGCAGTCCCACGTCGTTGCGTACGGCCAGCAGCCGCTCGAAGAGGTCGCGGGCCTCCTTCTCCCGGCCCGTCAGGTACAGGGCGTCGGCCAGCCAGAACGAGCAGGCCAGGAAGGCCCCTTCGTCGCCGGGCAGCCCGTCGACGGAGGGCCCTTCGGTGGTGTAGCGGCGGACCAGCCCGCTGCGGCCGAGCTCCTCCCGGACCGCGTCGACCGTCCCGACGACGCGCGGGTCGTCGGGCGGCAGGAAGCCGACCCGCGGGATGAGCAGGGTGGCCGCGTCGAGCTCGCTGGAGCCGTAGTACTGGGTGAAGGTGCCCCGCTCGGGATCGTAGCCGCGCTCGCACACGTCGCGGTGCACCTCGTCGCGCATGGTCCGCCAGCGCTCCACGTCGCCGGGCATCGAGGGGTCCTTCTCCAGGGCGCGCACGGCACGGTCGGCGGCGACCCACGCCATCACCTTGGAGTGCACGAAGTGCCGGCGCGGTCCGCGCACCTCCCACAGACCCTCGTCGGGCCGGCGCCAGTTGCGCTCCAGGAAGTCGAGGAGCGCGAGCTGGATCCGCCAGGCGTGCCGTTCGGAAGGGAGCCCGGAGGACCGGGCCAGGTGCAGGGAGTCGATGACCTCGCCGTACACGTCGAGCTGGAGCTGGTCGACGGCGGCGTTGCCGACCCGGACCGGGGCGGAGGAGGCGTAGCCGTGCAACCACGGCAGCTCGCTCTCGGGGATCCGGCGCTCGCCGGCGATCCCGTACATGATCTGGAGGCCGGCGGGGTCGCCCGCGACCGCGCGCAGCAGCCACTCCCGCCAGGCTCGGGCCTCTTCGAGGAAGCCGGTGGACAGGAGCGAGCCGAGGGTGAGGGTGGAGTCCCGGAGCCAGCAGTAGCGGTAGTCCCAGTTGCGGACGCCGCCGAGCTCCTCGGGGAGGGAGGTGGTGGAGGCGGCGACGATGCCGCCGGTCGGGGCGTAGGTGAGGGCCTTGAGGGTGATCAGGGAGCGGGTCACGGCCTCCGCGTAGGGGCCCTCGTAGCGGCACTGCGCGCTCCACTCGCGCCAGTCGGCGAGTCCCTGCTCCAGCGCCTCGAAGGGGTCGCAGGGCTCGGGGCGCGGCTCGTGCGAGGGGTGCCAGGTGAGGACGAAGGCGACGCGCCGGCCGGGCGTGACCGGGAACTGGGAGCGGGTGCTGTTGGCCTCGCCCCAGGTGCGGACCGGGGGGATGCTGCGGAACCACGCGGAGTCGGGCCCGGCGACGGCGACCCGGTCCTCCTCCACGCGGCGCACCCAGGGGACGACGTGGCCGTAGTCGAAGCGCAGGCGCAGGGTGCTGTGCATCCGCACGGTGCCGCTGATGCCCTCGACGATGCGGACCACGTCGGGGGCCCTGTCGCGCTGCGGCATGAAGTCGATGACCTTGACGGTCCCGCTGTCGGTCACCCAGTACGACTCCAGGACGAGCGAGCCGTCCAGGTACGCGCGGCGGGTGCACGGCTCTCCGTCGGCGGCGTCGACGGGGGCGATGCGCCAGTGGCCGTTCTCCTCGTCGCCGAGGAGTTTGGCGAAGCAGGCGGCCGAGTCGAAGCGGGGCAGGCACAGCCAGTCGATGGACCCGTCACGGCCGACCAGTCCGCTCGTCATGAGGTCGCCGATGAGTGCGTAGTCTTCGATGGGTTGTGTCATTTGTGCGCTCTTCCCGCGAATGCCCGGGGCCAATCAGCTCGGGCCCCGGCCATCCCCCTGCGCGCTACGTGAGGCTCTGGGGCCTAGTCGCGCACGAGGAGCAGTACCGCGGCGAGGACCACGCCGAGGGCGACGGCGAGGGCGCCGTGCGCCAGGCGGTGGCCGCGCAGGACGGGCAGGAAGCGGTCGACGGCGTACCGGCCGGGGCCGGTGAGGGCGAGGGCCGCGGCGCCCGCGGTCAGCAGCAGTTCGTACTCGATGCCCTTGGGGGCGAAGAAGGCGCCGGCGCCGTGGACGGCGATCGCGTTGATGAGGGTTCCGACGATCGCGGCGCCGGCGAGCGGGGTGAGCAGCCCGAGGGCGAGGCCGAGTCCGCCCAGGGTCTCGGTCAGCCCGGCGAGGACGGCCATGGCGTCACCGGCAGGGTAGCCGCTGGCAGTGAAGAACTGGCCGGTGCCGCTGATGCCGCCGCCCCCGAACCAGCCGAAGAGCTTCTGGGTGCCGTGGGCGGCCATGGTGAGGCCGAGGACGAGGCGCAGGAGGAGCAGGCCGGTGTCGTGGCCCGGGGTGGAGAGGGCGGTGGGCTCGGGGTGTACGGCCGGCGCGGCGGCCTGCGGCTTCGTCGAGGTGACGGAGGGGCTGGTCATGGGGGGGTCCTTCCGGTCGGGCGGCCCGGTGGAGAGGGCAGAGAGTTGTTCAAATTCGAACCGCTGATGCTCGACCCTAACCATTGATTCAAATTGGAACAACCCGTGTAGGCTGGGGCCATGTCTGAACCGAGATGGCTGGACGACCGCGAGATGCGGGCCTGGAGCGGCTTCCTGGCCGCATCGGCCCTGGTGAACCGCCGTCTCGACCAACAGCTCAAGGACGAGGCCGGGCTCTCGCACCCCCAGTACGAGATCCTCGTACGGCTCGCCGCGGCACCCGGGCGCGAGCTGCGGATGACCGAGCTCGCCAACGGCCTGATCAACTCCAAGAGCGGGCTGACCTACCAGGTCACCCAGATGGAGAAGGCCGGACTGGTCCGCCGCCGCAGCTGCCCCTCCGACGTCCGCGGCGTCTTCGCCGTCCTCACCGACGCCGGCAGCGCCAAGCTGGAAGAGGCCGCACCGGGGCACGTGGCGACGGTCCGGGAGATCCTCGTCGACGTCCTGACCCCCGGACAGCTCGACGCGCTCGCCGACGGGCTGGGCGAGGTCGGCCGCAGGCTGCGCGAACAGGGCGCCTGAGTGGATCCGGCCGCGGGCCCGGTAGCGGGTGCCGGTCCCGGGGTATAGGGGCGGCATGGACGGAAAGGTCTGGCTCTCCTTGTTCGCGGTCGTCGCGGTGGGGCTCGCGATCGCTGCGGCCGTGCTGCTCGTACGGGTCTTCAAGGCGCGGCGGCTGCTGCTCGACGCGGGGATCCCGCTGCGCGACAAGGCCCTGTTCTGGGTCGCCGTGGTCTACACCGTCTCGCCGGTGGACCTGATTCCGGACCCGGTGTACCTGGACGACATCGGCGTGCTGATGCTGGCGCTGCGCTCCCTGCACGCGGCGGCCGGGGCCGCCCGCACGACGAAGGAGCCGGACGCCGTCGCGTGAGCCGTGGGGGTACGGGTCGGTCGGCGCGTACGGACTCAGCGTTGCTGGCCGAAGAGGACCGGCCGAGGGCCGGGCCCGGAGCCGGCGCTCAACGCACGCCCCGGGTCCGGAACTGCACGCTGATGCGGGGCCCGACCGCCCGCACCGACTTGGGCACCGCGTGCTCCATGGTGCGCTGGCAGGAGCCGCCCATGACGACGAGGTCGCCGTGACCGAGGGGCAGTCGCAGCAGGGTGGCTCCGCCGTTGCGGGGGCGGAAGGCGAGGTCGCGCGGGTCGCCGACGGAGACGATGGCGACCATGGTGTCCTCGGTCGAGGAGCGGCCGGTCCGGTCCCCGTGCCAGGCGACGCTGTCCCGGCCGTCGCGGTAGAGGCACAGGCCGGCGGTGGCGAAGGGTTCGCCGAGCTCGGCGGCGTAGTGGCGGGTCAGCTCCTCGCGTGCCTCGGTGAGCGAGGGGTGCGGCAGGGCCTCGCCCTCCCCGTAGAAGGCGAGCAGCCTGGGCACCTCCACCTCGCGCTCGTACATCTGCCGCCGCTCGGCGTGCCAGGGCACGTCGGCGGCCAGCCGCTCGAAGAGCGCGTCGGCGCCGCTCAGCCAGCCGGGCAGGTGGTCGACCCAGGCCCCGGCGCCGAGCCCGGTGCGCCGCATGCCGCCCAGGGGGCCGAGCCGGATCTCGTCACCCTGGTCGAAGAGGGAACCCTGAAGGCCCTGGACTGCGTGCATGACCCCAGCCTAACCCCATAAACCGAACACATGCGCGAATTCAGGCCTTGGCGACGGCCTCGTCCTCATCGGCCCGACGGGGGCTGGTGCAGGCCGAACGGCGTGCCCTGGTCGTCGCGGCAGAGCTGGAAGCGGCCGAACCGGGCGACCGACCCGTCGCCGCTCCCCAGGTCGGTGCCGTCGGCGGAGCCGCCGAGCGCGCGGACCCTTTCCAGCGCCGTCTCCATGTCGTCGACCGCGAAGAAGAGGTACGGGCCGGCGCCGGGGTCGTTGCCGTGCAGTCCGCCGGGGACGTTGGGCGTCCGGATCGCGAACCCGCCGCCGCCGGTCGGACCCGGCTCGAAGGTCCAGCCGAAGAGTCCGCCGAAGAAGACACGGGCCTGCTCGCTGTCGCCCGCGCCCAGCTCGAAGAAGGAAAGCTCACCGGCCATCGCCGACTCCCGTCACCCGATTCCGTCACGCAGCACGCAGCACACGTCGCATGCGAGCCGCGCCCGGACCGTCCTCCCACCGTAGGTCCCGCCCCGCCCCGCCGCACCCGCCCGTACCGGCAGCGGCGGGCCGGGGCTTCGGCGCGCCCGCTCAACTGCCACCCGCGCGGACGACGCACGGCCGGGAGAGGACGGTGACGGCGACGGAGACGGCGGCGACGAGCGCGATCGCCGCGCCGGGGGCGAGGTACTGGGCCAGGCCGCCGGCGAGGGCGGCGCCGAGGCCCTGCCAGGTCATCCGGCCGGCCGACTCGACCCCCTGGACCTGGCCGCGGACCCGGTCGGGGGTCAGGTCCAGGAGCTGCTCCTGGAGGGGCATGGTCGCAGCGAATCCGGCACTGGCGAGGAACACCGCGGCCGCCACCACCGGGAGGGGCGGGTGGAACGCGAACAGCAGGAAGGGGACGGCGAGCAGCAGCCGCAGGGCGAAGGCGTGGCGGCGGCGCCGCTCGGCGCTCAGCAGCCTGCCGACGGCCAGGTCCCCGAGGAGCATGCCGGCCGATCCGGCGGCCAGGAGGGTGCCGGCGTGGCCGGGGTCGTAGGAGATGAACAGGGCCTCGCAGCCGACGATCAGACCGTTGGGGACCCACAGGTTCAGCAGCAGTGCCCGCCGGCCCGGGTGGGAGAACAGCTCGGCGTTCGTCGTCCAGGTCCGGCGCAGTCCGGGGCGACGGGTGAGCCGGATCGAGCGCTCCCGGACGGTGGCCGCCACCACGGCGAGTCCGAGGGCGGCCAGGGCGGCGGCCACGAGGAAGACCCCGTACGGGCTCAGGTGCGACAGCAGTACGGCGCCGGCGGCGTAGCCGAGGATCGCCGTGCCGCCCGAGGTGATGTTCATGAGCGAACGCGCGGGCGCGTAGGCGGAGTTCGGCACGATCTCGGCGAGCAGCCCCAGCCGGGTGCCGGTCCCGAGGGACTGGAAGAAGCCCAGCACCAGCAGCAGCCCGAACCGGGCGGCCAGCGGCAGCCCCGGAACGGCCTGGGCGCAGACACCGACCAGCGAGGCGAACTGGAGCGCGACGACGGTCCGGCGCGGCCGGCTCCCGTCCGCGACCGACATCAGCGTCAGCGCGCCGAGCACCGTCGCGAACGTGGCGCCGTACATGCTCACGGCCGTCAGGAAGGGGGAACGGGTCTGCTGGGCGACGAGGGTGCCGAGGGCGAAGCCCGACAGGGTGCTCGCGGCGACGGTCAGGGTGAAGCCGGCGTAGAGGCCGGTGAACTCCCGGTTGCGGAGCAGGTCGCGGTAGCCGGTGGTGTGCCGGGAAGGCCTGGAGGACGGCTTGGAGGAAGGAGAGGGAGGAGAGGAGGGAGAGGGAGGAAGGGAAGAAGGCATGAAAAAAGCCTCCGGACACGTGCACGGGGCACGCACGCCGAAGGCCAACACCGGGATTCTAGCAGTCTTTTCCGTACCACTCCTTGGACGCTTCCGGCCATCTGCCCAGGTCCGGGGCGGCATCTCCGCCGCAGCCGCATGTGATCAGAAACTCACGCACTTGGCCGCAGGCCCGCCGCACGGTAGCGTCACCGCGACATTTGCACATAGCGACGACGGCGAGACGGAAGCCCGGTGTGAATCCGGCATGGTCGCGCCACTGTGTGCTGCGGTGACATCCCCTCCGGGGGGCGCCGTGGCGAGTCAGACCCGAGGACCGTCGTCCTGCACCACCGTATGGGACGCGTTGTTCCCCGAGGAGGTTCCATCATGGCCGAGGCTGTCGCTTCCGCTGCCGTATCCACCCCCGCAGGCTCCCTGTCGGCCCCGCTGCCCGTGCGCGCGGTCCTGCCCTGGGCGCTCTTCATCGGTCTCCTGGCGCTCGTCGCCCTGTACTTCGTCGGCGCCGAGCAGGGCGCCACTGCCGTGTTCGCCGGCGAGGGCGTGCACGAGTGGGTCCACGACGGTCGTCACCTGCTCGGCTTCCCCTGCCACTGAGAGGCCACGCACATGCACGCCTCCACTGTCAGAGGTCTGTTGGTCCGCGGCATGCTCGCGGGCCTGATCGCCGGCCTGTTCGCCTTCGCCGTCGCCTACGTGGTGGGTGAGCCCCCGGTACGGGGCTCCATCGCCGTGGAGGAGGCCCAGGCCGCCCAGGACGCGGCGGGCGCCCCGAGCGCTCACGCCGGGCACGGCGGCGGCGACGCCGCACCGGCCGAAGCCGCCGAAGCCGCCGAAGAGGAGGAACTGGTCAGCCGGCCGGTGCAGTCCACCTTCGGTCTGGCCACGGGCCTCCTGGTCTACGGGGTCGCGCTGGGCGGCATCGCCTCGCTCGCGTTCTCGTTCGCCCTCGGCCGCATCGGCGGGTTCAGCCCGCGGGCCACGGCGGCGCTCACCGCGGCCGGTGCGTTCGCCACCGTCTACCTGGTGCCGTTCCTCAAGTACCCGGCCACTCCGCCGGCGGTGGGCAATCCGGACACCATCGGACAGCGCACCACGCTGTTCTTCCTGATGATCCTGCTGAGCGTGCTGCTCGGCATCGGCGCGATCATCCTCGGGCGACGGCTGGCACCGCGTCTGGGCAACTGGAACGCGACGCTGGCCGCGAGCGGCGCCTTCGTCGTCGCCGCCGCCCTGGCGTTCGTGTTCCTGCCGGACAACAGCGACGCGGTCCAGCCCGGTTTCCCGGCCGCCCTGCTCTGGGAGTTCCGGGTCGCCTCGCTGGCCGTCCAGTTGGTGTTGTGGGCGGTGTTCGCCATCGTCTTCGGCGTCCTGGCCCAGCGGCTCCTGGCCTCGCGCGCGGACGGCACGGAGGCCACGGCCCAGCAGACGGCGCCCGCCCTCGGCTGATCCCACCCGCCCTGCCTGCACCACGGGCCCCGTCACCCCCGGCCGGGGGTGACGGGGCCCGTGGCTTTGCACCGTGACCGCCCTACGATGTGCGCATGAGCGCAGGCACGGATCTGGCAGGTGCACAGGTTTCGCAGGAGCGGGGTGACCGGCTGGAGGTCGCCGCGTCCGTTCTGGCCCTGCTCGCGGACCGCACCCGCCTGGCGCTGATGGAGCGGCTCGCCCGCGGCGAGGCCGATGTCACCACCCTCACCGAGGCGTGCGGGGCGGCCAGGCCCTCGGTCAGCCAGCACCTCGCCAAGCTCCGCCTCGCCGGGCTGGTGACCACCCGCAAGGACGGCCGCCGGGTCGTCTACGCCGTACGCCACGGGCATCTGCGGCGGCTGGTGGACGAGGCCCTGAACGCCGCCGACCACCAGCTCGGTTCCCTGCCCCCGCACGACTGAGCCGGCGACCGGCCGGACCGCCGCAATCCGTCCGTCCGTACGTCCACCCGTCCGCACGTCCAACACGTGCACAGGTGCGCACATGTTGGCTACGCTGACGTGGAGTCATCGATCCGCCGACCGGACGGGGCCGCCCGTGCTGTCCGTACTGCGCAACGGCACCTACCGCCGCCTCTTCACCGCCCAGGTCGTCGCCCTGGTCGGAACCGGTCTCGCCACCGTCGCGCTGAGCCTGCTCGCCTACGACCTGGCGGGCGCCGACGCCTCGGCGGTCCTCGGCACCGCGCTCGCGATCAAGATGATCGCCTACGTCGGCATCGCCCCGCTGATCGGCGCGGTCGCCGGCCGGATCCCCCGCCGCAGCCTCATGGCGGCGATGGACCTCACCCGCGCCGGCGTCGCCTCGGCCCTTCCGTTCGTCACCGAGGTCTGGCAGATCCACGTCCTGATCTTCCTGCTGCAGGCGGCGTCGGCCGCCTTCACGCCGACGTTCCAGGCCACCGTTCCCGAGGTCCTTCCCGCCGAACGCGACTACACCCGGGCCCTGTCGATGACCCGGCTCGCCTACGACCTGGAGAGCCTCTTCAGCCCGGTCCTGGCCACGGCCCTGCTGACGCTGGTCTCCTACGACTGGCTGTTCGCCGGCACGGCCCTCGGCTTCCTCGCCTCCGCCGCGCTCGTCGTCGCCACCGTGCTGCCCCGGCCCGCCCCCGCCGAACCGGCCGACGGCCTCCGCGCCCGGGCCGCCTTCGGTATCCGTCTCTTCCTGGCGACTCCCCGACTGCGCGCCCTGCTCGCCCTCGACCTCGCCGTCGCCGCCGCCGGCGCCCTCGTCTTCGTCGGCACCGTCGCCCTGGTCCGCGGCCACTTCGGCCGCGCGGCCGGCGCCGTCTCGCTCGCGCTCGGCGCGTACGGCGCCGGATCCGTGCTGGCCGCACTGGTCCTGCCCCGGCTCCTGCAGCACGCCGCCGACCGCACGGTGATGCTCCGCGCCGCCTTCGCCCTCCCGGCGCTCCTGGCCGCCGCGGCGGCCGTCACCTCCACCAGCCCGGGCTCCTGGTCCTGGCCCGCGCTCCTCGTGCTCTGGGCAGCGCTCGGCGCCGCCTGCTCCGCCGTCCTGACTCCCGGGGGCCGCCTGATCCGCCGCTCCACCGCCGACGCGGACCTGCCCGCCGCCTTCGCCGCCCGGTTCTCCCTCTCCCACGGCTGCTGGCTGCTCACCTATCCGCTGGCCGGGTGGCTCGGCGCGGGGGCGGGCCTGCCGCCGACCGCCCTGGTCCTGGCGGCCGTCGCCCTCGGTTCCACGACGGCCGCTGCCGTGATCTGGCCCGCCCGTGACCCGTACCGGCTGGAACACGTCCACCCCGACCTGCCTCCCGGCCACCCCCACCTCGCCGACGCCCGCCCCTCCGGCGGCGGCTGGCGGCACGACCACCACTACGTCATCGACCGGCACCACCACCGCTGGCCCTGACGGATCCGGGGGCCACCGAAAATCGCTGGTCGGTCGCCGCCGAGGGGGTTACGATCACCGCGATGACCACTCATACCGCTCACAGATCGGGGGTCCCGTCCGCGCAAGGTGAGTGCTGATGCCCACTCAGACCGCGTACGGGGATTCCCGCCTTTCCTTCTGGCTGCGCGTACGCGAGTACGCCGTGCCGCCGTCCATGATCGAGACCGCGACCGCCCGCCGTTCCGTCGGGGACTGGGCCGGGGCCTGCGCCGCCGCAGGCGTCGACGTCGATCTCCATCTGCGTTCCGTGGCACGCTCCTACGGCCACGACCTCACGGCCCGGATCCGGGCCGATCTCCGCCATCTGGCGCCCGACCTGCTGCGCTGGCACATGCCGCGCATCGCTCCCGACGGGCTGCTGCGCCCGGACCTGACCCTCTCCCTGGCCCGGTACGAGGTCGCGGAGGGGGACGGGCCGCGGTCGAGGGCACGTCCGGTCCACCTCGTCGCCCGGACCGCCCCGGCCTGGGCGGACGCCGGTCAGCGGATCAGCCTCGCACTGTGGGACGGATCGGGCGCCTGCGGTGATCCGCGCCCCCGCGCCCGTCCCGAACGGCGGTTCCGCCTCGACCTGCACCGCCACTCGTGGGACGCGCGCAGGTCCGACGAGCTGAGGGCCCGGTCCGGGGCCGAACGGCCGACCGCCCACGGGTGCCTTGAGGACCCGGATCTAAGGGCGATGCTCCCACCGGGGCACCACTGCGCCGTGGACCGGTGGACCGAGGAGGCACAGATCCTGCTCCGCGCCGAGGGACGGCCCCCCGGGGCCGTCACCGTACGGTTCGGCGCCCGGCGGCGGCTGGTCCTGGACCTGGTCGCGGACGGGGACGGGGACACGGAAGACGGGCCCCTTGCCCTGCGGGTCGGGGCACCGCCCGCCGACGGCGGCGTCTCCGCCCTGCCGGTCCTGCCCGACGCGGCGGTCCGGGTGCTGCCCGACCTGGACCTGCTCCGCGCCGGTGCGCTCGATGCCGACCGGCTGCACCCCCTGGTCGCCGCCGCACTCGTACCGGGCCACGCGCCGGCCGGGCCGCCCCGGATCCCGGACCCGGCGGGGCAACCGCGCCTCGTCGAATGCCGGGGAGCCCTGCACCGGATCGGCCTGGTCGACGGCGTGCTGGCCCCGCTGGACCACGATCCGGCAGAGATCCGCCGGGAGGAACTGCTGGTGGCGCTCACCGGCACTCCGCTCCCCTGCCTGCAGGTCATCGACGCGGCGCACCGCCATCCGGACTGTCTGACCGGCGTGCGCGAACGCCTGGACCACGGCGACACCGCCGGTGCGCTGGCCGTCGTCGAGGGTCTGCTGGGCCCCGGCGCACTGCTGCGCGCCGGCGCCCTGCGGGACGCCCTGGAGGCGGCCGCCCTGCGGCGGATCACCTACGGGCTGTTCCGGGCCGGCCTGGCCGGACCCGGACCCGGCCGCATCGACCGGGGGGCCCGCCGCCCCCGGCGGTACCGCTCGCACCCGCGCCAAGCCCTGCGCTGACCGGGGGACTTCCCTCCCCCGCGCCCGCTCCGCCCTCACGAAACCACAAGGTGATCGACCATGCCCGCAACCCTTCCGTTCGCTGCCACCGACGTCGCCGGCACCCCTTCCTCTCCGAACCCTTCCCCCGCCGACCCGGCCGGTGCCTCCCAGCTCGACGTCGCCGGCGCACTGCTGTCGCTGCTCCGCGACACCACCACCGAACCGCGCCCCGACGCACAACTGGAGGCGCTGACCCTGGCCGTGGCCGCCGACCTGCCCGTACTCCTGTGGGGCGAGCCGGGGATCGGGAAGACGGCGGCCCTGACCCAGCTCGCGGAGTCGCTGGACCTTCCGCTGACGACCGTCATCGCCAGCGTCCACGAACCGTCCGACTTCTCCGGGCTGCCCGTCCTGGGCGACGACCCCGCGGAACAGGGCGTCCCGATGGCCCCGCCGGACTGGGCCGTCCGGCTCGTACGGGCCGGCCGGGGGCTGCTGTTCCTCGACGAGCTGTCCACCGCCCCGCCGGCCGTCCAGGCCGCCCTGCTGCGCCTCGTACTCGAACGGCGGATCGGCGCCCTGCAACTGCCGCCCGGGGTACGGATCGTGGCGGCCGCCAACCCGCGGTCCTCGGCTGCCGACGGCTGGGAGCTGAGCCCGCCCCTGGCCAACCGGTTCGTCCATCTCCAGTGGACCCACGACCACGAGGTCGTGGTGCGCGGGCTCGGCGGGACGTGGCCCCGCGCGAGCCTGCCGCGCCTCGACGCGCAGGCCCTGCCGGCGGCCGTGGACCACGCCCGCCGCGCGGTGTGCGGGTTCCTCTCCGCCCGCCCCGCGCTCGTGCACCGGCTGCCCAACAGCGAGACGCGGCGGGGCGGTCCCTGGCCGTCCCCGCGCAGCTGGGACATGACACTGAGTCTGATCGCCTTCGCGACCGCCGCCGGCTCCTCCAGGGAGGTGCTCTCCCTGCTGGTCCGGGGCACCGTGGGGGACGGTCCCGCGCTGGAGTTGCTGGCGGGCATGGACCGGATGGACCTCCCCGACCCCGAGGATCTGCTCGCCGACCCGGCGGGTGCCGTCCTGCCCGAGCGGGGAGATCTGCGCCAGGCCGTGCTCGACGCGGTGGTGGCGGCCGTCCGCAAGCGTCCGGAGAAGTCCCGCTGGGACGCCGCGTGGGCGCTGCTGGTCCGGGCGCTGGAGACCGGAGCCCCGGACCTGCTGGTCGTGCCCGCGACCACGCTCGCCACGCTGCGCCAGGAGGACTGGGACGTTCCGGCATCGATCGAGCGGCTCGCCGGAGTGGTGTCCCTGTCCCGGCGGGCGGACCGGGCGGCGGACCGGGCCGCGGCGCGGACCGCGGTCCCCGTCCAGGCCGGCCGGTGAGCCCGGACGCACCGGGGGCACCGGCGACACCGGCGACACCGGCGACACCGGGGAGACAGCACCTCTGCCTCGGCCTCGCCCTCGACTTCGAGAAGCTCTTCGCCGCCCGACTGCAGGCCGCCCGGGTCCGGCCGTACCTGGCGACGGCCCTCTTCGCCCTGCACACCGTGGAGTCACGGCGGGTGCCGACGATGGCCGTCGACCGGCACTGGCGGTGCTACGTCTCGCCCTCCTTCGTGGACCGGACGCCGGTGGAGGAGCTCGCCGGGGTCTGGGTGCACGAGGTGTCGCACCTCCTGCGCGACCATCACGGGCGCGGTGACCGCTACGCGCGGGCGCACGGGCTGACCGGCCCGGGAGAGCGGCTGCGGATGAACATCGCCGCGGACTGCGAAATCAACGACGACGCCTTCGGAGACGGTCTGGTCGGGCCCGGGGACGCCGTGACGCCGGAGGCCCTGGGGCTGCCCGCCGGTCAGCTGATGGAGGACTACCTGCGCCAGTTCCGGCTCTCGGCGCATACGCAGGGTCTGGCCTGGCTGGACTGCGGCAGTGGCGCCGACGGCCTGGACCGGGAGTGGGACCTGGGCCCGGACGGCGCTCACGGGCTCAGCACGCAGGAACGGGACGCGGTCCGGTTCCGGGTGGCCCAGGGCATCAACGGCCGTCCGGGAAGCGCCCCGAAGGGGTGGCAGCGGTGGGCGGACGAGGCGTTCCATCCGCCGCAGCCGTGGCGCGACCTGCTGGGGGCGGCCATCCGGTCGGCGATCTCCGGCTCGGGTGCGGGCGAGGACTACAGCTACGGCCGTCCGTCCCGGCGTTCGGCCGGGGTGCCCGGGGCCGTTCTGCCGAGCCTGCGGCGCAGGCCGCCCCGGGTCACGGTGGTCATCGACACCTCCGCGTCGGTCAGCGATGCCGAACTGGGCAGTGCGCTCCTGGAGGTCGCCGCGATCTCCCGCGCCGTGGGCGGCCGGCGCGACCTGGTCACCGTGGTGCCGTGCGACGCGGCGGCCCGGATCGTGCACCCGCTGTGCCGGGGCGAGGGCATCCCGCTGCTGGGCGGTGGGGGTACGAACCTGCGTGAGGGGTTCGCCAAGGCGCTCCGGACGGGGCCGCGGCCGGACGTGATCGTGGTCCTGACCGACGGCCAGACCCCCTGGCCGGACACCCGGCCGCCGTGCCGGACGGTGGTGGGGCTCTTCCCCCGTGGGCGCCCGGCCCAGTGGGACGAGGAGGATCCCGACTACGTGCCGGACTCTCCGCCCGGGTGGGCCCGCGTGGTGACCATCGACGCGTGAGCGCGGGCCGGTGCCCGTCGGTCCAGGAACGCCGTGGCGGTCGCCACGAAGCGGTCGGCGTCGTCGAGCCACGGGTAGTGGCCCGCTCCGGGCTGTACGGCGAGCGTGGCGTCGGGGAACAGCTCCGCGAACCGGGTCACCGTCCGGGGAGGGCTGTTCAGGTCGAACTCCCCGACGAGGAGCAGTACGGGTGCCTCGAGAGCGGCGAGCGCCGCACGGGTGTTCTCCGGGTCGAAGGCGCCCTCGGCCGCGAAGAGGGCGACGGCCTCGCCGTTGGCCGGCCGACCGGCCGCGTGGTGCTGCTGCGCCGCAGCGTCCCACCGGCCGCAGAAGAAGGGTGCGACGGCGTCCCAGTCGCTGCCGGTGCCCCCGGTGATCGCCTCCAGGGCGGCGAAGGCCGCGGGGAACCACGGCTCGTTCCTCCTGAGCAGCGCGAGTTCGCGTCGCGTCTCGCCGGTGACGGCGATGCCGACGGCCCGGACGCCGGGGCCGATCAGGGCGAGCCTGCGGATCTTGTCCGGGTACGTCGCCGCGTACTGCGCCGCGAGGTTCGCGCCGCCCGAGTGGGCCAGCAGGTCGATCCGGGGCAGCCCGAGGTGTTCGCGCAGGGCTTCGACGTCGCCGACCAGGCGGTCGCAGCGGTAGGAGGCGGTGTCTTCGGGAACCGCGGACCGGCCGGTGCCGCGAAGGTCCAGGACGATGAGCCGGCGGCGCGCGGACAGGCCGCCGAGGTCGCCGAGGTAGCGGGAGTCCGAGGGACCCCCGGGCAGGCAGACGAGCGGCTCGCCGTCCCCGGTCACGCGGTAGGCGAGCCGGGTTCCGTCGGGCGCTGAGAAGGTGGGCATGCCGCGGATCCTGCCAGCCATAACCAGGTTGTACAACCTGGTTATGGCGAGGGTGGGGCCGGGGTGTATAACCGGGTCATGACAGGGGAAGAGGACACGCACCGCGGCCCCGGGGCATTGACCGAGGAACAGGCCGAGCGGATGTTCGCCGGCATGAACGAGGTCATCCGCGCCGGAGAGGAGATGCGGAAGCTGCGCACCGAAATGATCCAGGTGCTATCCGGGCTGGGCTGGACCCAGGACCGGATCGCCCGGCTCGCCGACATGAGCCAGCCCGCCGTGTCCAAGCAGGCGGCGAAGCACCGGACGGGCGAGCCGCCGACGCCGATGGCGCTCTCGCTGGACCAGCACGACGCGCCCTGGCTCGAAGGCCGTCTGTGGGGCCTCGCCGAGGAGATCTCCGAGACCCTCGGCGACACCGCCCGCTGCTCCCGTTACGTCGACGCCGTCGCCCGGGGAAGGAAGCGCTTCACGCCCCGGACCGTCGACGAGCTGCGGCGCCTGGTCGAAGAGGACCTGATGCTGCACCGGGACGGGCTGCCCGCCGGCTACCGGACGGCGTACGACCGGATCAGCCGCGGCCTCGACGTCCCGCCGCAGGCCGCAGCCCCTGCCACCGGCACGAGCACCGCGTCGGCCTCGGTGCGGCGCGCCCTCGCCCACCGGATCCAGCGCGACCACCTCGGCGCCGGCGCGAACGCCGTCTAGACGGGCTTGAGGGCGGCGGCGCCGAAGGAGACGTCGAAGCGGTCGCACCAGATGGCGAGGCTGCTGTAGTCGGCCGGGTTCACGTCGGCCGGAACGGCATAGTTCTGGTCGCCCTTGTTCCCCTTGAGAGCACCGAGGCTGACGTGCTCGCCGTCGTCGAAGACGCGCCAGCCGGCGACGCCCTCGACGACCGGGGCATCGGTCAGCCAGACTTTGAGGTCGGGTCCGTTGCTCGTGTCCAGGTCCTCCAGGCGGAGGACGTGCGAGCCGTCGGCGAGGCGGAGGAGTGTGACGGTGCCGGTGGTGGCGTGCTCGTGGCTGATCAGGGTGCCCTGGGCCACCGTCCGCGGTGCGGCGGGCGGGCTCGCCGACGCGTTGGCCTTCGGGGCGGCCGAGACGGTGGGGACGGCCTCGTTCACCGTGTCCTCCACCCACAGCTTCCAGGGCTCGAACCAGTACAGGCCGAAGGCCAGCCCGGCCGCCGCGACCACCGCGCCGCCGATCAGCAGGGGCCTGCGCCGCCGCCCACGCTCAAGTACCACGCCCGGTCCTCCGTCATGCCGCTGTGCGGCGCCGCCCGTTGTGGTGACGGCGCGCCGGGGGATGCGCCCGCCCGGCCCGGTCATCAAACCACGCCCCCGCCGGGCGTGCGGCGGCGTCAGAGGTCCCAGGACCTCGAGCGTGCCTGCGCCTCCCACTCCGCACGGAGCAGGGAGAGGACGGCGACGTCGAGGCGGCGCCCCGGTGCAGACAGGCCGAGCGCCGCACCTGTGCGACATCCCGTGGGTTCCCGTGGTTCTTGCCGGAAGCCTGAGCCCCTGGCCTGGGGCTTCTCTCTCGTTCGCGTGATCGGCCGGTCAGTGACGTGACTTCGGGATTCCTGAAGCTTTCTCGTCCGATCTGATCAGTCTGCAGTCTGGTCGAAGGCGGGGAGGCGCATGCTGTCGACGCTGGCGGTGGTGAGAAAACTCGGCAGAGTTCTGGAGAACTCACGGGATGTCGCACTGAGGCGCTTGAGTCTCCAGCCGCCGGAGGGTTCAGGATCTTACTCATGGACGACGAACGCCCCGACGTGCTCACCATTGGCCGGCTCGCGCATCGCACGGGACTCCCGGTACGTACCCTGCGCTTCTGGTCGGACGAGGGGGCGGTACCGCCTGTGGGCCGTTCCGCGGGCGGCTACCGGTTGTACGACGCCGAGTCCGTGGCCCGCGTCGAGCTGGTCCGCACCCTGCGGGAGCTGGGCCTCGGGCTCGACGACGTGTGCCGTGTCCTGAGCGGCCGCACCACGGTCGCCGGGGTCGCTGACGCGCATGTGGCCGCGCTCGACGCGCAGATCCGCTCCCTCAAGGTGAGCCGGGCCGTCCTGTCCACCGTGGCGAAACGGGGTTCGACCGTTGAGGAGACAGCACTGATGAACCGGTTGGCGCGGCTTTCCGCCGCCGAGCGCAAGCAGATCATCGACGAGTTCAAGGAGGAGGTGTTCGGCGGCCTCGACGACCCGCGCCTGCGCGACCGCATGCGCGCCTTCAGCATCGAATTGCCCGACGATCCCACACCTGAGCAGGTCGACGCCTGGATCGAATTGGCGGAATTGGTTCGGGACCCCGGGTTCCGCGCCCGGTTGCGCACATGGATGGAGCTCAACACGCCCGTACCGGGGCAGAGCCGTCCCCCCGGGGCGTCCATCTGGTGGGCCAGGCAGATCGTGCAGACCGTCGCGGAGGTCAGAAAGGGCGGGGTCGCTCCCGAGGGGCCGGCAGCGGCCGAGGTGCTGTCTGAGCTGTTCGGTGGCGCCGATCGGGCCGCCGTGCTGCGCAGCCTGGAGGCCGGGATCGAGGCAGGAGCGGAGCACTACCGCAGGCTCGTCGCCCGTGTGCGCGGGCAGAATTCGTCGCCCGACGCAACCGAGGAGCTGGAATGGCTGGCGCGGGCCCTGCGCGCCGCGGATCAGACCTGACCCGGTGCTCGACCTCGGCACGGGGCAGGCCGCCGACCTTGCGGGGCCGCTCGACCGGGACGAGCTGATCGCCTACGGGCCGCGGCTGTCCGACAACGGCGCCACCCGGCTGGGGACTGCGGCGTTGGTCCGGAGGCCGGACCCGGACACGGCACGCGCCATCCCGACCCCGGACCGGTACGCCGACCCTGGGTGCACAACTGGCAGTTCGGCAGGCGGTCGTGAGAGGTCATCCAGGCCGACGTCACCGTCGAGACCCTTCGGATCGCTCAGCATCCTCGTGTTGCACCCGAACCCACGGATGCATCGGCCTGACGCACACCGATGGACCCGTGGGTTCGCGCTGAAGGACCTCCTGTTTCCCTGAACCCGCGGGGCTCCCCGGCCTCGGGGAACACCGGTACAGCGGTTATCGGTGAGAGCGATCATGGTCGGCTAGCACAGTGATCCACGTCGCCGCTGGGGTTCGGTGAAATGCCTCCGGGCCTGCGCCGGGGCTGGCTAGGGTCCGGATCGTGCCGGTGGCAACGGCGGTCAGGCGCCCGCAACCAGCGTGCCGAGGGCCGTGCGCTGGTGGGTGACCGAGCGGCCTGTGCGGGTCGTCGTCGCCATGCCTGCCGATCTGAGCGCCGCCGCGTGGGACGAGGCCGTCGCGTTGCTGACGTGGAGGGCGCGGGCCAGGGATGTCGTGGTGTGAGGCTCGGCGAGGAGGCGCAGGGCGTCCAGCCGGGTGCGGCCCAGGACGGCGGCCAGGGTCTCGGCGGGGACGACCGGGCGCCCCGCAGTGGGCGGGAGCCCGGGACCGGCCGGGTACGTCAGGACTGCGGGACGGCCCGGGGTGTCGTGGAGAAGTGGGCCCGCCGGGTGGTGGAAGGTGGGCAGCAGAACCAGGCCACGCCCGTTGAGGCAGACGTCGCGGTCCGGCGCTGCGCCGGGCCATTCCCACACACCCTCGTGGAGCCGGCTGCCCGGGGCCAGGCCGGTCAAGGTGGCGGCCACGCCGTACTCGGCGACCGTCAGGGCGTAGCGGGTGAACTCCTCACGGTGCAGATCCTGTACGACGGACCAGACCGGGGCGAGGACCGTCTCGTACGCAGCCCGCTGGGCGCGGTGCAGGGTGCGCCAGGCCGTCCCGTCGCCCGCGTGCAGGCCGCGGATCCAGCGAGGCGCGGGCATCGTCCCGTAGACCCGCTCCAGCTCGGAGCGGACGAGACCGGGGCTGGTGGCGCGGATCTGTTCGAAGCCGTCGGCCATGGTGTCGCCGAGGACGTCGAGGAAGGAAGGAGGGCGGCCCGCCGGAACCAGTTCGGCGAGCGGGTTGGTTGCGGCCGGGAGGGAGCGCAGGACGCGTCCGCGCCACCTCGCGAACCGCGGCCCGCCACGCTGGGCCACGGCTGTCGTCAGGGCGGCGTGCAGCTCTTGGAGCGGCGCCGGGCGGGGTGCGAAGCGGATCCGGGCGAAGTCCTGCGCGGTGAAGTGGATTCGCAGCACCCTCACAGCTCCTCGTCCTGGGCCAGCCTTTTGGCCAGGGCCTGAACCTTCGCACCGTGATGGCCCCCGCCCCAAGGATGTTCGTATGACTTCTCGACGCATTCTTTTGAAAGGCACCCTATTCGGGAGTGCCGCCGCCCTGCTGCCCACGGCTGCGTCCGCCTCCGGTGGCGGCTCGATCCTCCGGCTGCCCGCGCCCGCCGGCCCGTACCCCGTAGGCATGCAGACGGTCCATCTGACGGACCCGTCCCGGACCGACCCATGGGTGGGCGGCGTGCGGGAGTTGATGCTGACCGTCCTGTACCCGGCCCGATCGGTACGCGGCTTCTCCCGGGCCCCGCAGCTCACCCCGGCCGAGGCCAGGGAGTTCGCAAAGTACGCGCCGCACGTTCATCCGGGGCTGCCGGAGCCGGGAGTGGTGGACTGGGGCGCGGTCCTCACCCACGGGTACGTGGACGCGCCGCCGCTGCCTGGGCAGCGGCCGGTGCTGGTGTACTCACCCGGCGGCGGTGACTCCCGCACGCTCGGCACAACCCTCGCCGAGGACCTGGCGAGTAACGGCCGAGTGGTCGTCCTCGTCGACCACCCCGGTGACGCTTCTCAGGTGGAGCTGCCCACCGGAATGCGGACGACCGTCCTGATCGGACCCCCGGACCCGGCGACCTTCCGCACGATGGTGGACACCCGGATCGCGGACCTCCGCCTGGTCCTGGACCGGCTCGGCGACCTGCCGCTCGCACCGGTCGTGGACTCCTGCCGGATCGGGATGTACGGGCACTCCGCAGGCGGCACGGCGGCGGTGTACGCGGCCCGTGACGACCGCCGGGTCGGCGCGGTGGTGAACCTGGAGGGCTACCTCGACCTGTACCCGATGCCGGCCGGCTTCGACCGGCCGCTGCTGCTGTTCCGCACCGACGGATTCGACGGCGCCGCCCGTATCGAGTCGTCCTGGGCGGGCCTTCCCGGCCGCCGCAGGCTGCTCCCCGACGCGAACCACTGGGCGTTCACCGACTACGGCTCGCTCGTCCCTCGACTCCAGACTTCCGGTCTCGTGACAGCGACGACGCGGACCGCGCTCGTCGGCACCGGCGACCCTGCGGGGACACTCGCTGAGGTACGGCGCCGGGTGGGGACCTTCTTCGCCCGCCATCTCTCGTAACGGAACTGCGAGGCGGCGGCGGGCGGCCTGCTCCAGCCCACAGGGCATCGGTTCGCTCCATCGCCGCTCTCGCCCGCGACCACGGCGTCAGCCGCGGCGCCATCCGCACGGCCGTCGCCGACCTCCTGTACGAAACCCGCCTTGGCGAGGACGGTGAGCGCGGCCGTGTTGCCGGTGTGGGTGACGGCCTGGATGCGCTGCACGGGCAGTTCGCCGAAAGCGAGATCGGTCAGTGCGTCCAGGGCGTCGGAGCCGTGGCTCCGGCCCGGTACTGCGGATCCATCATCAGGTGGACTTCCGCCGTGCCGTCGTTCGGTCGCCACTGGCGCGTCGTTCCACTCGTTCTCGGTCACGGGCGGAGGCTACGGACGGCCGGAAGGGGACGACGAGCGATTTACGCCGCCCCCCGTCTCGTCCGGTACTCGGCGTCCTCGCGCGGCCCGGCCGCGGCCGGGCCGCGCGAGGACTACGGGCGGGTGGCCGTCACCAGGTAGTAGTCCAGGATCTGCTGCTCCCAGGCGGCCAGGAAGTTCCGGGGCCAGGTGCCCGGCTTCCAGAGGCGGGCGAGCCAGCGGTCCCAGCCGGGCCAGACCTGCGGGCCGATCGAGGCGACCCGGACATCGGCGAAGCCGGCCTCGCCGAGGGCGTCGGTGAGCCGGGAGACGGGCCGGGCGATGTCCAGGCCGCTGGCGAACGAGTCGAGGAGCCCCGCGAGCCGCTCCGCGTGCGAGGGTGTGCCGTCGACGGTGAAGAAGCTGGCGACCGCCACCCGCCCGCCGGGGCGCAGGACCCGCGCCGCCTCCCGGGCGAACGCGGACAGGTCCGGGAAGTGCTGCGCCGCCTCGACGCTGAACAGGGAGTCGAACTCCGCGTCGCCCAGCGGCAGGCTCTCCGCCGCGCCGAGCACGAAGCGCAGCCGGTGCGGCTGCGCTTCGAGGTGCGCGGAGTTCGCCTCGCGGGCCCGCCGGAGCTGCTGGGGATGGATGTCCACCCCCGTCATCACCTCGGGCCCGTACTCCTCGAGGGCGAGGGTGCACCCGAGGCCGAGGCCACAGCCGATCTCCACGGCCCGACCGCCCTCCGGGGCGGCGGCGTCGAGCACGTAGCGGTAGAGGTCCTGCTCGCTCCGGATCCGGTCGCGCTGCGACAGCGGCCGTTCGAGGTCGACGGCCTGCCAGAAGCCGAAGTTGATGAACCCGCCGGCGAACACCGGCACGGCGCTGAGATCGGCCGGCCCGTACGTCTCCCACACCTCGGGGCGCACGACCGGAGCGGGCTGCCCCGCAGACTCACCCGACAACTCCCCACCACCCTCCTCGGTTCGGGGCTCCGTGCCCCGAGGTCATCAGTGTGGCCCGGGAACCACCGTCACGACAGGGGACGCGAGCGCGGGCAGACCGTTCGCCATTTGCCGAAATCATGGGGCATTCTGGATGCATGAACACCTCGCATGCTGGTCCGCCGGCGCCGGCGGACCAGCCGGCGCCCGCGGCCCGCCTCGCCGCCTTCGCCGCGGCCCTGGCCGACGAAACCCGGGCCGCCATCTGCATGACGCTGCTGGAGGGGCGCGCCTGGACCGCGGGCGAGCTGGCCCGGAGCACCGCGGTGGCGCCGTCCACCGTGAGCGGCCACCTGTCCCGGCTGCTCGACGCCGGCATCTGCGTGACCGAACGACAGGGCCGCCACAGCTACGTGCGCATCGCGGACGCCGCGACCGCCCGCCTCGTCGACGAGCTCGCCTCGTACGCGATTCCCGACCGGGACGCGGCGCACGCGGTCCCCGTGGTCGCGGCACCGGACCCGCTGGCGCGCGCCCGGACCTGCTACGACCACTTCGCCGGACGGTTCGGCATGGCGGTGACCGACGCGATGGAGCGGCGCGGACTGCTGCGCACGGAGGGCGTCTTCGAGCTGACGGACGACGGCCGGGCCTGGTGCGCCGCGGCCGGCATCGCCCTCGCCCACGAGGGGCGCAGGCCGCTGGCGAGTTCCTGCCTGGACTGGACCGAGCGGCGCCGCCACCTGGGCGGCGTCGCCGGGTCGCGGCTGTGCGCGCACGCGTTGCGCGAGGAATGGGTGGTACGCCCGCCCGGCGGCGGGCGGGCCCTGGACGTGACCCGGGCCGGGGAACAGGCCTTCGGCGACCTGCTGGGAATCACGCCGCAGGCGTGGACCTGAGCCCAGCGGGCCGTCGCCCGCCCGCAGCAAGATTCGGAGTCAATATTTCGGTCGACACCGAAATGTTGCGGCCGTAGGGTGAACGCATGACGTTCCGCACGGGTCGCATCCCTCCCCACGTGCTCACGATCGGCGCCGTCTCCTTCACGGTGTTCGCCTGGGCCTCCGCCTTCGTCTCCATCCGCAGCGCGGGCGCCGCCTACTCCCCCGGGGCCCTGGCCCTCGGCAGGCTGCTCGCCGCCTCGCTCGTGCTCGGCGTCCTGCTCCTGGTCCGCCGCCAGGGGCTGCCGCCCCGCGAGGCCTGGCGCGGGATCCTGCTGTCCGGCCTGGTGTGGTTCGGCGGCTACACGGTCGCGCTGAACTGGGGTGAGCGTCTGGTCGACGCGGGGACCGCCTCCCTGCTCGTGAACACCGGGCCCATCCTCATGGCCCTCCTCGCGGCCCGCCTCCTCGGCGAGGCGCTGCCGCCGCGGCTGCTGGCGGGCATGGGCGTCTCCTTCGCCGGAGCGGTGGTCGTGGGCCTGTCCATGTCCTCCGGAGAGGGCGGCTCCACCTCGGTGCTCGGCGTCGTGCTCTGTCTGCTCGCGGCGGTGGCCTACGCGACCGGTGTCGTCGCGCAGAAGCCCGCGCTCTCCTACGGAACACCCCTGCAGATCACCGCCTTCAGCTGCCTGACGGGAACCGTGGTCTGCCTGCCCTTCGCGGGGCAACTGGCCGCGGAACTGCCGAACGCGCCGCTGTCGGCCACCCTGAACATGGTCTATCTGGGCGTGGTGCCCACCGCCCTGGCCTTCACCACCTGGAGCTACGCCCTGGCGAGCATGCCCGCCGGCAAGCTGGGCGCGACGACCTACGCCGTCCCGGCCATCGTCGTCCTGCTGAGCTGGGCCCTGCTGGGCGAGGTACCCGCATGGCTCACCCTGCTCGGCGGCCTGCTCTGCCTCGCCGGGGTCGCGGTGTCCCGGTACGCACCGCGCGCCCCGCGCACTCCCGGCCGGGACGGCCCACTTCCCGCAGCCGGTCCGGAGCTGACCGGATCCCACGAAAGGAACCCCGCATGAGGATCCTCACGGTCGGCGCGGGCGCCGTCGGCGGCTTCTTCGGCGCCCGGCTCGCCGCGGCGGGCCAGGACGTCTCCTTCCTGGTCCGGCCGGCCCGCGCGAAGGCCCTCGCGGCGCGCGGACTGCGCGTCGAAGGCCAGGGGGAGAAGCTCCGCCTCACACCGAAGCTGGTGACGGCCGGCGCCCCGGGCGGCCCGTACGACGTGGTCCTGCTCTCCGTGAAGGCGACCGCCCTGCACGCGGCCCTGGCGGACGTCGAGCCCGCCGTCGGCCCGGACACCGCCGTCGTCCCCCTCCTCAACGGGGTCTCCCACCTCGACGCCCTCGTCGCGCGCCTCGGGGCCGCAGCCGTGCTCGGCGGGGTCGCGAAGGTGGTCACCACCCTGAGCGGGGAGGGCGACATCCTCCGCATGGCTCCGCCCGCGGTCATCCTGACCGGTGAGGTCGACGCCCGTCCCTCGGCGCGCGTGGACACCCTCCGGGCCGTCCTGGCCGAGGCGGGCATCGACTCACCGGAGACGGGGGACATCCTCGCGGCCATGTGGCACAAGTGGGTCTTCATCTCCACCCTGGTGGCCCTGACCTGCCTGATGCGCGGCACGGTCGGGGAGGTCAACGCCGTCCCCGGCGGGTCGGCCCTGGGACGGTCGCTGCTCGCCGAAGCCGCGGCGGTGGCCGGGGCCGCCGGCCATCCGGTGCCGGAGGCCGAACTCGCCTTCACCACCGCGACCGTCACGGCCGCCGGCTCCTCCCTCACCCCCTCCCTCTACCGCGACCTCGTGGCCGGAGCGCCCACGGAGGCGGACCACGTCCTGACCGACCTCACCGTCCGCGCCCGCGCGTTGGGGGTGGCCACTCCGCTGCTGGACCTCGCCACCCTCCACCTGCGGGTCCACGAGCACCGCCTCGCCGCGGGACGCTGACGCTCCTGAAGGGGGAAGAGCGCCCTACCGGCGAGTGCGGGGTTCGGGCAGGATGACCCGGCGCACCGGGGGCCGCCCGCGGCGGTGGCCTCCGCCCGGCCCGACCGTGATCCGGAGGTCCCCGTGACGTCGTACGACGACCAGGTTCGGCGTGACGAGCTGTACCGCGACCCGTACCCGCTCTACGACCGCGCCCGCCGGGCCGAGGGGCTGACGTACGTGCCCGAGTTCGACGCGTGGCTGGTGGCGCGCGACCGGGACGTGCGGGAGGTGCTGCTGCGCGCGGAGGAGTTCTCCTCGGCCAACTCCCTGCTGCCGGACGTCGCCCTGTCGGAGGCGGCGCTCGGCGTCCTGCCCCGGGGGTTCGGCCCCCGGCCGACCGTCGTCTCCTCGGACGGGGCGGCCCACCGCCGCCACCGCGCCCCGCTGAACCGGGGGCTGTCCCCCGGCCGGGTGGCGGCGCTGGTGCCGTACGCGCGCGCCTGTGCGCAGGAGCTGGTGGACGGCTTCGCGGCGGACGGGTCGGCGGAGCTGGTGGAGGCGTACGCGCGGCGGCTGCCCGGCATGGTGGTCGGGCGGCTGATCGGGCTGGAGCCGGCGGACGTGCCCGCGGCCGTGCACGGCGGCTACCGGGCCGAGGAATTGCTGTTCCGGCCGCTGTCGCCGGAGGAGCAGGTGGCTGCCGCCGAGGACGTGGTGGCGCTCCAGCACCTGCTGGACGGGTACGTCCGCGACCGGCGCGCCCGGCCCCGGGACGACATGTGCTCGGCCATGGTGGCCGCCCTCGCCCCCGGCGACGCCGAGCTCACCCTCGAACAGCGCCACGAACTGGTGACGAGCCTGCAGAACCTGCTGATCGCCGGATTCCTCACCACCAGCGCCCTGATCGGCACCACTCTGCTGCACCTGCTCGGTGACCGGCGGCAGTGGCGGATGCTCCGCGCCGATCCGTCTCTCGTCCCGGCGGCGGTGGAGGAGGCCGCCCGCCACGACACCGCCATCCAGGCCTTCCGGCGGACGACCACCGGGCCGGTGACCCTCGCCGGGACGAAGCTGCCGGCGGGGGCCACCGTGCTGGTGGCGTTCGGTGCGGCCAACCGCGACGAGGAGCGGTACGAGCGGGCCGACGCGTTCGACATCACCCGGCCCGGGAACCGGCAGCACCTCGCCTTCGGGCACGGGCCGCACGGCTGCCCCGGTTCCCAGCTGGCGCGCGAGCAACTGTGCCTCACGCTCGAACTGTTCACGCGCCGCCTGCCGGAGCTGCGGCTCGACGAGGACCGTCCGCGTCCGCGGATGCGGCCCACGCTGATCCACCGCTCGCCGCAGGACCTGTACGTCACCTGGTGAGCGGGCGCCACGGGCGTCGCCACGGCGCCCTGACGGGGACTCAGTCGTGCAGCAGCTCCGCACGCAGGGCGCCCAGCGTGCGGGAGAGCAGCCGGGAGACCTGCATCTGCGAGAGGCCGAGCTCCGCGCCGATCTCCGCCTGCGTCAGCTCCTGGCCGAAGCGCAACTGCAGGATGCGGGTGGAGCGTTCGTCCAGGTCGGCGAGCAGGGGCGCCAGGGCGTGCCGGTCCTCGACCGCCTCCAGGGCGGGGTCGGTCCCGCCCAGGGTCTCGGCGAGGCTGCGCGCGGCGAGTCCGGCCGCGGGCGCCTGCGCGCTGCCCGCGGTGGGCTGCTGGGGCGCGTCGAGGGACTGGGTGGAGTAGCCGTTGGCGGCGACCAGGCCCTGGCGGACCTCGTCCTCGGTCAGGCCCAGGTGCGCGGCGAGTTCCGCCGGGGTGGGCGCGTGCTCCGACACGGAGGTCAGTGCCTCCGTGGCCTTCGCCAGCTCCACGCGCAGCTCCTGCAGCCGGCGCGGCACCCGCACGGACCACGTGGTGTCCCGGAAGTGGCGCTTGATCTCGCCGGTGATGTACGGCATGGCGAGCGTGGCGAACTGCGTGTTGCGTTCGGGGTCGTAGCGGTCGATGGCCTTGATCAGGCCGATGACGCCGACCTGCACGAGGTCCTCGTTCTCGGGGCCGCCGGGGCGGTCGCGGAAGGGGCGGGCGGCGAAGTGCACCAGTGAGATGTTCATCTCGATCAGCGTGTTGCGCACGTACTGGTACGCGCGGGTGCCCTCTTCGAGGCTCCGCAGCCGTTCGAAGAACACCCGGGTCAGCTGCCGGGCGTCGCCGGTCGGCAGTTCGCGCGGGCGGGGCACGTAGGGCAGCCCGCTGAGGGCGGGGACGGATGCGACCCCGCCGGTGCAGGCAGGGGCCGTGGTCGGGGGCGTGGCCGGGCTCGTGGCCTCGGCTGTGGCCGTGGGGGTCATCGTCGTCGCTCCTTGGGCACAGGTGCTTGCGGCGCGTTGCGCGATTGCTCAGGTCATGCGGAATTCCGGTTCCGCTCACCTGCACCCTGCCGGGGCCGCGGACACACGTCAAGTTTCACCGGAAAACCATTTCGGGATTTGATTTTCGCGAGTCGCCATTCCAAGATGTCCGCGTGGAGAACGAGCACGCCGGTTCCCGCCGGAACCAGTGGACCTTCCTGACGAACCACGCCCGGGTGCTGATCGCGATCGCGCGCGACCCGGGGGTCCGGCTGCGCGACCTCGCGGCGATCTGCGACCTCACCGAGCGCACCGTGCAGACGATCGTCACGGACCTCGAGGCGGACGGGTACCTCACCCGGACGAGGGACGGCCGACGCAACCGTTACGCCATCGCCCCCGGCGCGCGCTTCCGCCACCCTGCGGAGGCCGGCCGGGAGATCGCCGGCCTGCTGTCCTACCTCGCCGCCCCGCTGGGCGCGCCGACGGCGCCTCCCGGCCAGGACAGAGCGCCGGGTGGGGCCTAGCGTGGCTGGTGGGGGTCAGTCGTTCCGGGCACACGCCCACGGCAGGAGGTCCGCCATGAGCACAGGCCACGAAACCGAAGCCCCGCACGAGGACCGGCAGGCGGAAGCCTACGAAGTGGTCTTCGCGACCACGGACCAGCCCGGGGAGGACGTGGTCCGGATGACCCGCACCGACGCGTCCGGGCCCGGCGGGCACCCCGTCTACGAGGACGCCACCGGAATCCTCCGGGCGGAGATCAGCAGCGGCGGCGAGGTCCGCGTGCTGGCGACCGGAGGCGGCCAGGAGCCGGCCCGCGTGCTGCGGGCCCGGGCGGTGGCCTGATGCCCGCACCGTGACGGGCGGGGGCCTCAGCCGACCTGGATGCCGATCACGCACGTGTCGTCGTCGGTGTCGGAGCGGCTTTCGGCGAGGAGGCGGTCCAGCCGCCCGTCCAGGTCCCCGGCTCCGGCGGCCGCCGCGGTCACGAGATGGCCGAGCGAGTCCTGGACCGAGGAGTCACGCCGTTCCACCAGCCCGTCCGTGAACATCAGCAGGGTGTCGTCCGGTTCGAGCCGCACCTCGCGCTCGAGGTACGTGACGTCGGGCAGCGCCCCCAGGAGCAGGCCCTCGATGAGCGGGAAGGCCTCGGCCTCGCCCCCGCGGACGAGCACGGGCGGCAGGTGCCCCGCGCGCGCCCAGCGCATCACCCTGGTGCTCGGGTCGAAGAGGCCGCAGACGGCGGTGGCCGTCACGTGCTTGGCCAGGTGGTGGGTGACCGTGTTGAGCCAGGACAGCAGCTGGGCGGGGCCCGCGCCCGTGACGGCGAGGCCTCGCAGGGCGTTGCGCAGCACCACCATGCCGGTGGCGGCCTCGATGCCGTGACCGGCGACGTCACCTACGGACAGCATGATCAGCCCGGACGGCAGGACCACGGTGTCGTACCAGTCGCCGCCGACGAGCGACTCGGTCTCCGCCGGCCGGTAGCGGACGGCGACCCGCAGGCCCGGGGCCTCGATGGCAGGGGGCGTGGGGGGCATGATGGCGTGCTGGAGCTGGAGGGCCAGCCGGTTGCGTTCGGCGGACTCGGCCTCGGTGTGGGCGAGCTGGTCCCTGGTCGCGGCCAGTGCGACCTCGGTCCAGTGCTGGGCGGAGATGTCCTGGTACGCGCCGCGCACGGCGTGCAGCCGCTGGTCCGCGTCGAGTACGGGCTCGGCGACGACGCGGATGTGGCGGGTGATCCCGTCGGACCTCTGGAGGCGGAAGTTGACGGAGGCGGGCCGGCGGTGGCGGAGCACCGCCCGCAGGAAGCGGTCCAGGGCGGCCGAGTCGTCCGGATGGGCGTGTCCGGGCAGTTCCCGCAGCCGGACCGGGGGCGCGGTGGCCGGGAGTCCGTGCAGGGCGTAGAGCTGCGCGTTCCAGGTGGTCTCCCCGGTGGCGAGGTTCTCCTCGAAACCGCCGATGCGGCCCAGGCGCTGGGCGTGCTGGAGGAGGTTGGCCAGCCGGGCCCTCTCGTCCTCGATCCGCCAGATCAGCAGGACGGCGGAGCCGTGACGGCTGACGCTGATGTCCGCGACCGAAGTCAGCGGGATCTGGTCGACGAGCGCGGTCAGGCTCATGCGTTCGGCCCTGAACGGTTCGCCCGTCGCGTGCACGCGCTCGATGATGTCGAACAGCCCGCTCTCGCCGGCGGCCATCGGATAGGCCTCCAGCAGCAGCGCACCGTTAACGTCGCCGCGCGGCCGGCCCACCGGGTCGACGAACCGGCTGCCGGCGTGCCGGATCCGGAAGTCGCCGAGCCGGCCCTCGGCGTCGAGGACGGGAGTGAGCACCACGGCGGGGTCCTGCAGTCCCTCGGCGAGGTCGATCAGCTCCGCGACGTCCGGGAGCACCCCTTCGGTGGTCGTGACCTCGCGCGGGGGCGAGGCGTCCATGGTGCGGGCGCACAGTTCGGCGAGGGCCTCGACCTGGCGCTCGATCTGCGGCGGCTGCGGCGCCAGGGGCTGCGGCCAGCAGATCTCGAGGACGCCGTGGATCCGTCCGCCCGTCCCCGTCGGCACGGCCATCCGGCCCCCGTCGGGCCACTCGAGGTGCCCGATCGAGGGCAGCCCTTCGCGTTTGAGGCGGGGGAGGGTGACCAGTCGGCGCTCGCGCAGTGCGAGGCGGGCGACGGTCGAGACGCCCGGAGGTACGTGGCGCCAGCGGGCGGCCTCCCTCGGCGGGAAACCGGCGTGGCCGGCGAGGGCCAGCGAGCCGTCGGGCACCGCGGTCCACACGGCGACGGCGACCGCTCCGAGGGGGCCCAGGGCGTTCGTCAGGAGGGACTCGGCCACCGCCTGGGTGTCGGCGTCGGCGGCCAGCATGCCGCTCTCGGCGGTGCGCAGCCGGACCGACACCGTGGAGTGCCGTCCGGCCGGGTCGCCGGCCGTGCCGGTGCGCTCGACGAACGCGGCGGCGATCTCGCTGACGTGGTCGCGGGAGGCCTGGTTGACGATGTCGGCGGCGAGTTCGAGCGGGGACGTCCCGCTCTCGCGGCACAGCACGTCGAGCTGGCGGGCGGCCGCGGCCGGCGTGCAGTGCAACTGCCCGATCAGGATGCCCTTGGCCAGTTCGACCAGGGCCCGGCCGTCCGCGGCCGCCTGTGCCTCCAGGACCTCGCGGCGCAGCCGTTCGACGGTGGCGACGAGGCGTCCCATCGTGGTCGATGCCTGGTGCGGGATGGCGTTCGCGGCCCGCTCGCCCACCGGCGCCGGCTGCGGGCGCGCGTCCTCGCGCCGCTGCGTGTCCCCGGTCATCGCGTGAGCCAGTACCGGACGCGGGCGATGAGGTCGTCGGCGTCCACCGGTTTGGTCACGTAGTCGCTGGCGCCCGCGGCGAGGCTCTTCTCCCGGTCCCCGGGCATCGCCTTGGCGGTGACGGCGATGATGGGCAGGCCCGCGTACGCCGGCATCCGGCGGATCTCCGCGGTGGCGGCGTAGCCGTCCAGTTCGGGCATCATCACGTCCATCAGGATGAGGTCGACACCCTCGTGGTGGGTGAGGGCGTCGATGCCCTTGCGGCCGTCCTCCGCGTGGAGCACGCGCATGCCGTGCAGTTCCAGGACCCCGCTGAGGGCGAAGAGGTTGCGTGCGTCGTCGTCGACGACGAGGACGGTACGTCCGGCCAGGTCGCCGTCGAGCACGTGGGATGCCTGCTGGCGCTGCGTGTCGCCCTGGACGAGGGGGAGCACGTCCCCCGGCTGCTCGGCGGACAGGTGGAGGGCGATGCGTTCGCGCAACTCGTCCAGGCTGGACAGCAGTTCCACGTGGCGTGCCGCGGGCCTCTCCCGCAGAGCCTCCTCCAAACCGTTCCTGACCCGGGTGTTGTTGTGGGCGAGGACGGGGAGCGAGGAGAGGGCCGGGTCTCCGTCGAGCGCGTCGAGGAAGCGCAGCGCTTCGCCGTCGGGCATGTCCAGTTCCAGGACGACGCAGTGGAAGGAGTCGGTCGCCAGGGCGGCGGCGGCCTCGCGTGAGCTGGTGGCGTTGACCACGTGGATGCCGGCGTGCTCTCCCGGCGCCTGAGGGCCGGGGGTGAAGTCCCGGCCGGCGCTCTCGGCGACGAGGGAGAGCAGGCCGCCCTGCCGTTCCTCGATCACGAGCAGCCGGCGGGCCCGTCGCTGCGCCGGGAGCACGGGCGCGCCGGGACGGCCCGGAGCTGCCGGCCCGGACGCCTCCGGGGACGAGGGCTCCGCCGGGGCGCCGGCATCGGGTGCGTCCTCGTAGTCCGCGCGGCTGACCGGCAGGTAGAGGGTGAAGGTGCTGCCCTGGCCGGGTGTGCTCTCCGCGGTGACGGCCCCGCCGAGGAGCTGGGCGATCTCACGGCTGATGGAGAGGCCGAGGCCGGTGCCGCCGTACTTGCGGCTGGTGGTGCCGTCGGCCTGCTGGAAGGCTCCGAAGACGGACTCGAGCTGCTGCGCGGGGATGCCGATGCCCGTGTCCCGTACCCGGAAGGCCAGCATGGGTCCGCGCCGGGGATGCCCGGCGGGGAGCTCGGAGGCCGTCGCCGGTTCGATCCGGAGCTCGACGCCGCCGCGCTCGGTGAACTTGACCGCGTTGGACAGCAGGTTGCGCAGGATCTGGCGCAGCCGCGCGTCGTCGGTGAGCAGGTCGTCGGGGGCGCCCGGGGCGGTGGTGACGGTGAAGTCGAGGCTCTTCTGCGTGGTCATCGGCCGGAAGGTGGCGTCGACGTACTCGAGCAGCTGGGGCAGGTCGACCCGCTCGGGGTTGATGTCCATCTTGCCGGCCTCGACCTTGGACAGGTCGAGGATGTCGTTGATCAGCTGGAGCAGGTCCGAGCCGGCCGAGTGGATGATGCCCGCGTACTCGACCTGCTTGGGGGTCAGGTTGCGTGCGGGGTTCTGGGCGAGCAGCTGGGCGAGGATGAGCAGGCTGTTGAGCGGGGTGCGCAGCTCGTGGCTCATGTTGGCCAGGAATTCGGACTTGTAGGTGGAGGCCAGCGACAACTGCTGTGCGCGGGTCTCCAGTTCCTGCCGGGCCTGCTCGATCTCCAGGTTCTTGGCCTCGATGTCGCTGTTCTGGCTGGCGAGGAGGGCGGCCTTCTCCTCCAGCTCGGCGTTGGAGCGCTGGAGTTCCTCCTGCTGGACCTGGAGTTCCTCCGAACGGGCCTGGAGTTCGCCGGCCAGCCGCTGGGACTCGCCGAGGAGCTCGTCGGTCCGGGCGTTGGCGACGATCGTGTTGACGTTGGCGCCGATGGTCTCCATCAGCTGGGCCAGGAAGTCGCGGTGGACGGGGGTGAAGGCGCCGAAGGAGGCGAGTTCGATCACTCCGAGCACCTGGTCGTCCACCACGATCGGCAGGATGATCAGGCTGCCCGGGGTGGTGTGGCCGAGCCCGGAGGCGATGACGTAGCCGCCGGGGACCTGGTCGGTGGCGATGATCCGGCGGCTGCGGGCCGCCTGACCGACGAGGGACTCACCGAGGGCGAACGCGACGCCCTCCTCGGCGGCCGCGGAACGGCCGTAGGAGCCGACGAGGGTGAGCACGGTGCCGCCGGGGCGGTCCTCGGCGAGGTAGAAGGCTCCGTACTGGGCGGCGACGAGCGGCGTCAGTTCGTCCATGACGAGTTCGGCGACGGCGGCGAGACCCCGGTGGCCCTGCATCAGGCCGGAGATGCGGGCCAGGTTGGACTTGAGCCAGTCCTGCTCCTGGTTGGCCCGGGTGCTCTCGCGCAGCGAGCCGACCATGGAGTTGATGTTGTCCTTGAGTTCGGCGACCTCACCCGAGGCGTCGACCGTGATCGAGCGCGTCAGGTCGCCCTCGGCGACCGCGCTGGCGACCTCGGCGATGGCCCGGACCTGACGGGTCAGGTTGCCGGCCAGCTCGTTGACGTTCTCCGTCAGGCGCTTCCAGGTCCCGGAAACGCCCTCGACCTCGGCCTGGCCGCCGAGCCGGCCCTCGCTGCCGACCTCGCGGGCGACCCGGGTGACCTCGGCGGCGAAGGCGGAGAGCTGGTCGACCATCGTGTTGATGGTCGTCTTCAGCTCCAGGATCTCCCCGCGGGCGTCCACGTCGATCTTCTTGGACAGATCGCCGTTGGCGACGGCCGTCGTGACGAGGGCGATGTTGCGGACCTGGCCGGTGAGGTTGTTGGCCATGGAGTTGACGTTGTCGGTGAGGTCCTTCCAGGTGCCCGCCACGTTGGGAACCTGCGCCTGGCCACCGAGCCGGCCCTCGGTGCCGACCTCGCGGGCCACCCGCGTCACCTCGTCGGCGAACGCGGACAGCGTGTCGACCATCGTGTTGATGACCCCGGCCAGCGCGGCGACCTCGCCCTTCGCCTCGACCACGATCTTCTGCGAGAGGTCGCCGCGGGCGACGGCGGTGGCCACCTGGGCGATGGAGCGCACCTGGCCGGTCAGGTTGGACGCCATGACGTTGACGTTGTCGGTCAGGTCCTTCCAGGTGCCGGAGACCCCCCGGACCGTGGCCTGGCCGCCGAGGTTGCCCTCGGTCCCGACGTCGCGGGCCACCCGCGTCACCTCGTCGGCGAACGCGGACAGCTGGTCGACCATCGTGTTGATGGTCTCCTTCAGCTCCAGGATCTCCCCGCGGGCGTCCACCCGGATCTTCTGCGTCAGATCTCCCTGGGCCACGGCGGTGGTGACCTCGGCGATCGAGCGCACCTGGGCCGTCAGGTTGTCGGCCATGACGTTGACCGATTCCGTCAGGTCCTTCCAGGTGCCGGAGACGCCCATGACGTCCGCCTGGCCGCCGAGCCGGCCCTCGGTGCCCACCTCGCGGGCCACCCTCGTGACCTCCCCGGCGAACCCGGAGAGCTGGTCGACCATCGTGTTGATGGTCTCCTTCAGCTCCAGGATCTCCCCGCGCGCCGTGACGTTGATCTTCTGCGAGAGGTCGCCCTTGGCCACGGCGGTCGCGACCTGGGCGATCGAGCGCACCTGCGCCGTCAGGTTTCCGGCCATGAAGTTGACCGAATCCGTGAGGTCCAGCCAGGCGCCCCCGACCCCCGGTACGTCGGCCTGGCCGCCCAGCGTCCCCTCGGTGCCCACCTCGCGGGCCACCCGCGTCACCTCGGAGGTGAACAGCGACAGCTGGTCGGCCATCCCGTTGAAGACGGTGGCGATCTCCCCGAGCAGCCCGTCCGCCGTATCGGGCAGCCGGGTGCGGAAGTCCCCGTCGCGTACGGCGGTCAGCCCGGCCAGCAACTGGCGCAGCTCCGACTCGCCGATCCCGCCCTCACCCGGAAGCGGTGGCACCCCGCTCAGTGAATCCGTGCCCGCCCGCTCGGCCATCCGCCAACCTCACTCTCGATAACAACCGCACCGGCACCCTGGGACAGGACATGCTTCTGGCAGCAGGGCGCGCCGGAGCGCCCGGCTCCGCCGGGTCCGTACGCACCCGGGCACCGGGTCGGGTGAAGGCTAACGCCACCGGAAGGACGGCGAGGCACAGTCGATCACACCGGAAGCAGCACATCCGGCTCCGGGGCGCGCCGTCGGCCGGCGGCCCGTGCTCCGGTGGGCCTGCCGGCGCGGGTTCACGTCCCGAGGGCGTCCTCGACACTCGCGTGCAGGGAGAGCACGGTATCGGCGCCGGTCACGGCGAAAAGCCGTCGCAGCTGCTCGCCGGGGGCGGCGATGCGCAGGGCGGTGAGGTGGTGCAGCCGCAGGAGCAGGTTCAGGAAGGAGGAGTCTCCGAAGGTGATGGCACCGGCGTCCAGCACCACCAGCGGGTACCGGTCGGCGGCGGACAGGAGAGCCTCCTCCAGAGGAGTCAGCGTGTCCTGGTCGAGCTCCCCACGGGCCGTCACCACCCACCCGGTCCCTGCCGGGTAGCCGTCCCCGGCCACACCCTGCTGGTACACGTCCCCTGTTCCGGTCATGTCCGCCTCCCCGGATCGCCACCTGTACATCCTGCTCAAGGGAGTATGCCTGTTCGCTCCGCCGGCGTGGCCGCCCCCCGTCCGCAACGGCCCCCCTTCGGCCGCACGGCGCGACTCTCAGAAGAAAGCCGTGCACCGAAGTGTGTAGAACCCCGAAGCCGGGGCAGAAGGGCCCCCGGCAGCCGTCAGTCAATCGGGAGGGAGCGGCCACCATGTCTCGCTCGTCCACCGCCATAGGCCCCATTCGTGCAACAGACGCGCAAGTCCCTGCTTGTGACCCTGGCACCGCGGGAGCGCCCACGCAGGACGAGGACCTGTTCCATGTGGAGAACGCCCGCGAGATGGCACCCGCCGACGCACGGGAGCTCTCGCGGCTCTTCTTCGGAAGGCTGCGCACCCTGGAGGAGGGGACCCGCGAGTACCAGTACACGCGCAACACCCTGATCGAGATGAATCTCTCGCTCGTGCAGTTCGCCGCGCGACGTTTCCGCTCCCGGGCGACCGGCGGCGGTCTCGACATGGACGACATCATCCAGGTGGGCACCATCGGCCTCATCAAGGCCATCGACCGCTACGACCTGGAGCGCGAGGTCGAGTTCTCCACCCTCGCCCTCCCCTACATCACCGGTGAGATCAAGCGCTACTTCCGCGACACCACCTGGGCCGTGCACGTCCCGCGGCGCCTGCAGGAACTGCGCATGGAACTCGCCAAGGCCCAGGAGAACCTGACCGACGTCCTGGGCAGGGCGCCGACGGTCAAGGAGGTCGCCCAGCACCTGAAGCTGTCCGAGGACGAGGTGATAGACGGGCTGGTGGCCGCGAACGGCTACACGAGCGGTTCCCTCGACACCGCCGGCGCGGAGAGCGACGCGCAGTCCACGACGGGCCCGGCGACCCGGCCGCTGGCGGAACGCCTCGGCGAGGTCGACCCCGCCATGGAGCTCTTCGAAGAGTTCCACACCCTCGCGCCGCTGCTGGAGCAGCTGGACGAACGCGACCGGCGCATCCTGCAGATGCGTTTCGGCGAGGAGAAGACCCAGGCCGAGATCGGCGCCGAACTGGGCGTCTCCCAGATGCAGGTCTCCCGCATCCTGTCCCGGACCCTGGCCCGCCTGCGCGCCGGCATGCTCACGGGGTAGGGCCCCGGCCATGAGCTCCCTGCGGAGGGGAAGGGGTGGAGCGGGCGGGAGCGCGCCGCTGACCGCCCTGCCCATGCGCGACCGTCCCGGCGCACGCCTGAGCGGCAGCTGCGACCTCGACACCCGGCATGCCCTGTCGGCGGCGCTCGGCGTCGTGACCGGGCTGCCGGGCCCGGTCGTCCACCTCGACCTCTCCGCCGTGGCCTTCCTCGACACGGCCGCGGTCGCCGCCCTGGTTCAGGCGTCGGCCGCCCTCAACGGGGAGGGGCGGCGCCTGCTGCTCCACGACCCGCCATACTCGCTGCGCAAGGTAGTGGAGATGTTCCCGGACGAATGCGCCGCGCTGGAGGTCGCAGCATGATCACTGTTCCTGCGCCCGCCGGGCCCGGGGCCTTCGTCCACCCCGCCCTCTTCTACCGGGACGTCGGCGAGTACCTGACCGGAGTGGGAGGTTTCGTACGGGCGGCCCTGTCGGCCGACGAACCGGTCCTCGTCGCCGTGCCGGGGCCGCACCTGGACGCCCTGCGCGAGAGCCTCGGCCCGAGCGGGACCGAGGTCGCCTGGACCGACATGACGGAAATGGGCCGCAATCCCGGCCGCATCCTCGCCGCTCTGCAGGACTTCGCCGATCGGCACGCGGGCCGGGCGGCCCGGATCGTCGGCGAGCCGATCTGGCCCGGCCGCTCCCCCGCCGAGGTGCTCGAGGCCACCCGCCACGAGGCCCTCATCAACACGGCCTTCGCCGGCCGGCCGGCCACCATCCTGTGCCCGTACGACGTACGGGGGCTCGCGCCCGCGGTGGTGACCGAGGCCCGGCGCACGCACCCCACGCTGATCGAGGGGGGCCTGGACCGGCCGAGCCCGGCCTACACCGACGCCGCCAGGGTCTCCGCCGACTGCGATCTTCCCCTGCCCGAGCACGACGGCGAGGTGTCCCGGCTCGCGTACACCCACGGCGGGCTGGGCGAGGTGCGCGAGCACGCCGAGAACTGGGCACGCGCCACGGCCCTGACCCCGGCGCGGCGCGGCGACCTCGTCCTGGCCGTCAGCGAGGCGGCGGCAAACTCCCTCTCCCACGGAGGAGGGAAGGGCACCCTCCGGCTGTGGGCGACCGACGGTCCCGGAGCGGGTGTGGTCGCCGAGATCCACGACGGCGGCCGCCTTGCCGACCCCCTGGCCGGGCGCCGCCGCCCTTCCCTGGCTTCGGCAGACGGCGGCCGTGGACTGTGGATGATCCACCAGCTCTGCGATCTGGTCGAGGTCCGCGCCACGGAGAGGGGCCTCACGCTGCGCCTCCACATGGCAACGCCCTGAGAGCGGTGGTCCCCTAGACTGTCCGGGCAGGTGCCGAGAGCAAAGAGCAGCGTCGACGTGGGGGTGACAGACCACAGTGGAGACCATCGGTCCGGAAACGGGCGATCCGGTGAGTGCCGCCGTTCCCGTCGGGGGGCAGCGCCGTCGGCTCGCGCTGACGGGCGTCCGCGGCTCTGTGGCCAAGGGCCGCGACTTCACCCGTCAGGCCCTGCGGGACTGGGGCTGGGACGGGACCGAAACCGCCGAGGACACCCTGCTCCTCGTGTCCGAGCTGCTGACCAACGCGTCACTGCACGCGGGCGGCTGTCACGAGCTCGTGCTCAGCGGCGGGGAGGCCCTGCGCATCGAGGTGTACGACGGCACGACCACGCTGCCCTACCCCCACCCGGCCCCGCAGCGTGGCCTCCCGGGAGGCCACGGTCTGCACATCGTGGAGCGGCTGTCCGACCGCTGGGGCGCGCTCGCGCACGAACGCGGGAAGGCCGTCTGGGCCGAGATCGACGCCGCGCGGCTGGTGTCCGGCAGGCCCACCGGGCGATGACCGCCGGTCGCACCTGACCGGACCGCCCGCCTGCCCGCCCCTCACCCGGGGCGTCAATCCGGCAGCCGCGGGCAGACGCGCGGCATGACCTCGTATCAGCTCACCACCCTGTCGCTCACCCCGGCGCCCGGGCCCGCCTGGGTGCACCTGCTCGTCATCGCCTTCGCGCTGATCGTCCTCGTACACACCCTCGCCCGGCACCGGTAACGCCGGCGCCGGGTACGCGGATCCGTGCTGGAGCCGCGTCCACGGGGTATCCGCGGAGCATGGAAACCTCTTCGGCTCGGCCGGGCGGCTCGCGGCGCCCGTGGTGGGGGCGGATCGCCGTCGGCCTGGCGGCGATCGTGGTGCTGATCGTGCTCGTGACGCGCTTCAGCCTGGTTCCGGGATTCGGCGGCCTCTTCGGCGAGGACACCCGGGACCGCTCCGGTCCCGCGCTCCTCAAGTCGATGCAGGACATGCACCGCTACGAAGCGGCCGTCGGCAACTTCCAGGTGGTCGTGGACCTGGAGAAGGACGCGGCGCTGCTGCCGGACGCCATCCGCGGGACCCGCACCCTGTACGTGGGTGCCGGCACCGTCAGCGGCTACGTCGACCTGGGCGGACTGGGCGAGCGGAACGTCACCGTGAACGGCGACGGCACGAAGGCCTCGATCCGGCTGCCGCACGCGGTGCTCGGCACCGCGGCCCTCAACCCGGACCGTTCGTACGCCGTGTCGAAACAGCGGGGCCTTCTGGACCGGATCGGCGACCTGTTCTCCGACAACCCGGCCGGCGAACAGGCCGTGCAGAAGCTCGCCGTGCAGCACATCAACGAAGCGGCCCGCGACAGCGGCCTCGTCGAGCGCGCCGAGCAGAACACCAGGTCGATGCTGGAGGGGTTGCTGCGCTCCCTGGGCTTCCGTGAGGTGACGGTCGCGTACGGCTGAATGGCGTGCCGGCCGCGGTGTGTTCCGCTCCGGGCCGGGTAGCCGCGCCTCAAGACGTCCTGACGGACGCCCCGCACCACGAGGTGCGGGCTGCCGACGACACGGAAGGGGTGCACATGTCGCACGTCGAGGAGTACGTCGAGGTCAACGTTCCCGTACGCACGGCCTACAACCAGTGGACGCAGTTCGAGGAGTTCCCCGCCTTCATGGAGGGGGTCGAACGCGTCGACCAGCGCACGGACACGCTCACCCACTGGGTGACGAACGTGAACGGTGTGCAGCGCGAGTTCGACGCGCAGATCACCGAGCAGCTCCCGGACCGGCGCGTCGCGTGGATGACGGTCGACGGGGAGGCCCGACAGGCCGGGCTGGTCGTCTTCCAGCCGATCGACGCGACCACCACCAAGGTCGTCCTGCACATGAACTGGGTGCCCGACGGTCTGGCCGAGACGGCCGCCGACAAGCTCGGCTTCGTCAAGCGCCAGGTGATGGGCGATCTGAAGCGGTTCAAGCTGTTCATCGAGTCGCGCGGGGTCGCGACGGGCGCGTGGCGCGGCGAGGTCTGATCCCGGTCGGAGGGGCGG